>CAZPTW010000358.1:0-3800 GCA_964589235.1 uncultured Smithella sp.
ACAGCATGGGCGGTCTGGTCGCTTTGTCCACCATTCAGCATTTATGTTCTGACGGCATTCCGCCTTATCTCAAAGGTTATATCTCTTTCAACTCCCCCTATGGCGGCGTGGCGGCCGCGTCCTCCGGTCTCAAGTACGCCCCAGCCATTGTCCCGTCTTGGCATGATGTCGCCTCCGGAAGCCCGTTTCTGAAAGAACTCCACACCGAAGGATTCCACAAAAGAGTCCCTCATTACCTGTTTTTCAGTTACAAGACCGGCGACAGCAGCGATGGAACCATCACTCTGCAAAGCCAGCTCGACGCCAACATCCACCTGTCCGCCTATAAGAGTTACGGATTCAACGCCTCGCACGTGGGTATTCTTCAAGACAAACAGGTTCGTCAGGTTTTTTATCAAACCTTGTCCGACCTCGACCATGATTGACCAAAATACACTTTCCCCCTCTCGCCCTTCGCTGACGGGAATGTAACAAAACAGTCGCACTCGGCGCGTCCATATTCGATTGGGATCGGCGTAAACCTCACAAGACGATGTCGATGAATGGCCATTTCGGTCTCGCCGAGATCATCGGAAACGAGGAGGATCCAGCCGACCCTCTTTTCTGGATCCAAGCGCCCAAAGACGTCGACCGAATCGATCGCGTCAAGCCGATAAACAGACACAAAAGGCGTCTCTGCCGACAGGAAAAGAGAGACCGGCCATCTTTGTTTTTACGCGCACGGGTCAAAGAAGCCCCCTCATTGAAGCAAACACATAGGGGGATCCGGCTGGATTTTTTCACCCGCGCTTCAAAAACCGAAGACCTGGACGTCAATCATGGAGCCCCCGAGAAATTTTATGTATCAAAGATTGTGACTGCCGACGAAGACGATCGGAGAGACATCATCCTCCGCAATCCCTTCATGAAGAGAAACCCGGGGGACACGCTCCCCCCGGGAATCTATGGTCATGTGCCTGCCGATTCTTTCTTTTGAAAACGATTCTCCGTCATCCCGCCTTCCACAATCCGTGGAGATTGCAGTATTCCCGAGCGATAATGGTCGCGGCTTCGATGGGGAAGAACGCCTCCGGCGCCTAACCCGGAGTTAAGAACTGGCGGCAGGATTTACCGTCGGCGATCACCTCGATCCATTCGATGTAATGTTTTTCTTCCATCGGGTGGGCGATGCTTCCGACTTTGACCCGGACGCCGCCCGGCACTTTTTCGATCACGGGCACATGCTTTTCCTTCGCCGCGTCCGTCGTGTTTTCCGCAAGCCTTTTCATCGGCTGATTACAGCAAACCAACTCGCCTTTACCATCGTGAAGCACCGCCACGATATGACCGCACACGTCGCACTTAAAAATCTCATTTCTGACCGCCATGATAAACCTCCTTATGGATTTACTTCAATCGACTTTCTTAAACATTTTGCCTTTGGCGCCACAGATGGGACAGCTCTCAGGCGCTTCTTTTTCCACGGTGTATCCGCAAACCGGACACACATAATAGCTGTATGTCTCTTTAGAGCCCTCCAGATGATCGAGCATCTGCTGATACAGACCGGCATGAATTTTTTCCACTTCGTTGGCGTACACGAACGAACGTTCCGCCTCCTTATTCCCTTCCGCCTTGGCCGCTTCGATCATGGCCGGATACATGTTCTTGAATTCATGCGTTTCTCCGGCGATCGCCTCTTGAAGGTTTTCTTTTGTGGAACGGATCCCTTTCATCGCTCGCAAATGGGCGTGGGCATGGACCGTTTCCGCTTCCGCCGCCGCCCGGAACAGTTTTGCGGCCTGCGGGAACCCCTCCTGGTCGGCCTTGGCCGCGAAGGCCAGATATTTGCGGTTGGCTTGTGATTCTCCGGCAAACGCTTCTTTCAACGCTTCTTCCGTTTTTGACATGGTTCACTCCTCCATAAAAAATTTGATTGAATATTCACGCAAGATCGAATCGATCGAGATTCATGACCTTGTTCCACGCGACCACGAAATCCTGTACGAATTTTTCTTTTGAATCGTCGCAGGCATAAACTTCCGCAATGGCCCGAAGCTGCGCGTTGGCGCCAAAGATCAGATCAACGCGGGTGGCCGTCCACTTCAGTTCACCCGTTCGACGATCCGAGCCTTCAAACACATCGGCGTCCGGCGATGCCGCCTTCCACTCCGTAGACATATCCAACAGATTCACAAAAAAGTCGTTGGTGAGGGCGCCCGGCCTCGTGGTGAAGACGCCATGCCTGGATCCGCCGTAATTGGCGCCCATCACGCGCAGGCCGCCGATCAATACCGTCATCTCCGGAGCCGTCAAGGTCAAAAGCTGCGCCCGATCGATCAGAAGCTCTTCGGCGGGAACGGCGTAGAGGTCTTTCTGAAAGTTGCGGAAACCATCGGCTTTCGGCTCGAGCACGGCAAAAGAGTCGATATCCGTGTTTTTCTGAGAGGCATCCATGCGCCCCGGGGAAAAAGGAACTGAAATTTTGTAACCCGCGTCGGCCGCGGCTTGCTCGACGCCTGCACAGCCTCCCAAAACAATCAAATCCGCGAGCGACACTTTCTTGCCGTCGGGCTGGGCCTTATTGAAGGCTTTTTGGATACGCTCAAAGATTTTCAATATTCTGGCAAGTTTGGCCGGTTCATTGACCTGCCAATCCTTCTGGGGCGCCAAACGGATACGGGCGCCGTTTGCGCCGCCCCGCTTGTCGGATCCGCGAAATGTGGATGCCGAGGCCCAGGCCGTTGCGACCAGTTCCGCGACGGAAAGGCCGGAAGCGAGAATTTCTTTTTTGAGCGCGGCGACATCCCGCTTGTTGACCAACTTGTGATTGACGGAAGGGATGGGGTCCTGCCAGATCAGGTTTTCTTTCGGAACTTCCGGCCCGAGATAGCGAGAACGCGGCCCCATATCGCGATGGGTCAGCTTGAACCAAGCTCGGGCGAAAGCATCCGCAAACTGTTTGGGATTGGCCAGATAACGCCGAGCAATCGGCTCGTAAATCGGATCGAAACGCAAAGAGAGATCCGCCGTCGTCATCATGGGGCGGCGTTTCTTGGAAGGATCGAAAGCGTCCAAAACCATATCTTCATCCTCGACATCTTTGGCCAACCACTGATTGGCGCCGGCGGGACTCTTGACCAGTTCCCATTCGTACTTGAAGAGCACTTTTAAATATCCCATGTCCCACGCCGTCGGGTTGGGTTTCCAGGCGCCTTCGATTCCACTGGAAATCGTATCCGGCCCTTTGCCGCTTTTGAAACTGCTTTTCCATCCCAAACCTTGCTGTTCAATCGGTGCGGCCTCCGGTTCAGGCCCCACGTGGCTTGCGGGACCGGCGCCATGACATTTCCCGAACGTGTGCCCGCCGGCCACCAGCGCGACGGTCTCCTCGTCGTTCATGCCCATGCGCCGAAAAGTCTCACGCACATCGCGGCCGGATGCCACCGGATCGGGATTGCCGTCCGGTCCTTCCGGGTTGACGTAAATGAGCCCCATCTGGACGGCCGCCAGGGGGTTCTCGAGATTGCGGTCACCGGAATAGCGGCTTTTGGGTTTATCGCTGGTCGCCAACCACTGCTCTTCGCTCCCCCAGTAGATATCTTCTTCCGGCTCCCAGACATCGATGCGACCGCCACCGAAACCGAACGTTTTAAACCCCATCGATTCCAGCGCGCAGTTCCCCGCAAGAATCATGAGATCCGCCCAGGATATCTTTTTGCCGTATTTATTCTTGATCGGCCACAAAAGCCGGCGTGCCTTGTCGAGATTGACGTTGTCCGGCCAGGAGTTGAGGAGGGGCAGGCGCTGGGAACCGGACC
>CAZPTW010000359.1:0-3786 GCA_964589235.1 uncultured Smithella sp.
CGTACCCACCATGATCAACGCGCTGGTGAATCACCCCAAAGCGGCCGAACTCAACATGGATCAGCGGATTCGATTCTTCAATTCCGGAGGCGCGCCCATGCCGGCCGAACTCATCGCAAAAATCACCGACATGGGCATCTACTACGGAGAAGGTTGGGGAATGAGTGAAACGTCTTCCATGGGGATCTCCAACCCGCTTCTGGGCTGCCGCACCGGGTCCATCGGCGTGCCGCTCATGGAAAACGACGTCCGTCTGGTGAACATCGAAGACGGCCTGGAAGAGGTGAACCCCGGCGAACCAGGCGAGATTCTCATCAAAGGCCCGTCCATCATGAAATGCTACTGGAACAACCCGGATGAAACCCAAAAACAACTCAAAGACGGGTGGCTTTCCACGGGCGATATCGGGCGGATGGACGAAGACGGTTACATCTATCTCCTGGATCGAAAAAAGGATGTGATCATCGCGGGCGGGTTCAATATCTACCCGCGGGAAGTGGACGAAGTCCTCTATTCCCATCCAAAGGTCGCCGAAGCGGTCACGATCGGGGTTCCCGACGACAACCGCGGGGAAACCGTCAAAGCCTTCATCGTTCTCAAACCCGGTGAAAAAGCCACGCAAGAAGAATTGACCGAGTTTTGCCGCAGAAAACTTGCCGCCTACAAGGTCCCCAAGCTCGTTGAATTCCGCGAAAGCATCCCAAAATCCGCGGTCGGCAAGGTTTTGCGCAAGATTTTGCGGGACGAGGAGACCTCGAAACAAAAAAAATAACTCCGGTTCGTCGATATGGACAAAAAGATGAACCGGCGAAAACAACATATACCGCCTGCCCCGACAGGCGCAACCGAACCCCTCTTGTTCCCCTGTAGTAAGGGAGAGGGCGAAAGGGCCAAACGGTATGCCCCCAACATACCGGCCTTTAGCCCTCTTCCTCCCCCCTCGGGCGGGAAAGAAGTCACCCTCTCCGAAAATCATTTGCATGCCCGATATAAATTGATTATACTGCCCGTGTGGCGGTGAAAAAACCAAAGCGACACCCCAAGCGATTCTCCACTGGGCTTGCATAGGACGCGTATATGACGATGGTTTATCTGATCTTGGCCGGCGGACTGATTCTCGTCGGCGCGGTGCTGGCTTTGAAGACGTTCAGAAAACCGGATACCGCCGACCCCCGCCCGAAACCAAAACCGCCCCTTTCTGAAAGCGTATCTAAACCATCTCCCCGGATCGACCCCGCGAAAGCCGATTCCCCGGGGGCGATGACCATCGCCGCTTATCCCGACGCCGCCGGAATATCCAAAGATCTTCGGGCGCATCTCATCAAAGGTATCGACAAAATCTTTATGGAGTCCGACGCCGTATCGGAGGGAAAGAATGTCCCTCTGACGCGGGATCAAGTCCACGCGGAAAAGGCTTCGGAGATTCTGGCTCAGCTCGAGGAACTGGATCGCTTCAGAGCCAGTCAGTTTGAGTTGCAAAAACTCCTCAACGATCCCCGATCCCAATTGGCGGAACTTTCCAAGAACGTCACCTCCGATCCGCTGTTGACGGCCAAGGTGCTGAAAATGGCCAATTCCCCTTATTTCGGCTTCACCCAAAAAATCGATTCCATCGGCCACGCGCTGATGATTCTCGGCCTGCAAAACGTGAAAAACATTATCTATCGAGAAGGGCTGCGCGGCCTTTTTGAAGCCGGCCCCGCGCACAACCGGGAAGCGGCGGCCCAGCTTTGGCGGCATTCCAACCTGGTTTGCATCTGCACGCAGCATTTTCACGATCTTTTCGAAGGGCTCCATCGCGGCACCCTTTTTACGCTGGGGATCGTTCACGATATCGGGAAATTGATCCTGATGAATCTGTCGCGCAAAACCATCCAGAAAAACGCCCCGGCGGCGGAATACCCTATGGACATTCTGATCGGCGAAGAAGATCAACTCTTCGGCATCAATCACGCCGTGATCGGAAGTTACGCGCTGGAACAGTGGAACTTCTCGGAATTGATGATCCAATCCGTCGCGATGCATCATGCCCCTTCCTTCATGGAAGCAGGCGACGTCAATACACCACCGGACACCCAGAAATACATTCTGGCGCTTTTCCTGGCAGACCAGATCGCAAAAATGTACGCCGACTGGAACCATCAAGCGGCGCATATTTACCCCTTGCTCAAATCCTACCATCCTCTGATCGACAAGAAGAAGCTTCTCAACAAAGTCATCGATATCGGCTTTCTCAACCAACTGCAGGCGGCGCAGGCGCTCGCGGTCAGTGAACAACCCTTTTCCCCCAAAAACAACACCGGCCGCTGACCCCGAAAGATGCGGTCAACGGCCAAGACAAGCGCAGAAAATCGCAAATTACAAATGATAACAGCAACATAGAGCGAGCACGCTTATGCGTTTTCAAAGATCGGAAAAAGTTATAAAATGGGACGCTGTCTGAATCGCAGCCACCGGTTTGTCGCCTCAATGATTCAAAAGACATCAAGGGGGGAGAACTATGACAGGATCGGATATTTTGGTCGTTGTGCCGCACGGGGGCGTTGTGATCCCGCCGGAGATCTCGATTGAAGATCTCACGGAAGATTTCGCCTCGCTTCTGAAAAACGTGGATTGGTATACGCAGTGGCTTTACGATTTTCGAGATATTCTCTCCAACCGGCAGCTGGTGTTTCCTTATTGCAGCATTCTGATGGACGTCAACCGCGATCCCGCCGATATCGACGAGTGCGTGCCGGTCAAAGATGTCTTCGGACGCCCGATTTATCGCAGCGCGTTCGAACCGTCCCCGTCCATGCGCGCCGCCTGGTCGGACAAGTATCTCAAACCTTTCCACCGCAGCATCGAGGAGAATATTTACGCCGGCGCGGGACTGATCTTCGACGGCCATTCGACCATCACCGCCCGCGGCGTCGCCGAGAATCAGATCGATCTGATGAATTTTCAGCACACGGACCGTGATGAAAAACCGCTTTATTACTGCCCGGATGTTTTGGTGGAAACCTACGCCGCGGAGCTTCGCAAACACCTGCCCGAGGCGTTGATCACGATCAACGCCTCGGAATACGTGACGGTGCATGGCCACGTCTGTGCCGCGCATTCCGTCAACGCGATGAAGAGAATCGGGGCCCGCGCCCCGGCTTTCATTCAAGAGACCAACGAGCGGCTGTTCAAAAATGACGATGGAACGCCCAATGTCGTCAAAATCAACCGTCTGCGACGCGCGTTTGCCGAATCGCTTTCGCAGACGCTTCAGTCACTCCAGGAATCCCAAAGAGTCACGATGATCGACCTGCACATCGGAAAGCAAATTTATGATTACGATTGCGGGGTCCAGGCGCTTCTCAATGTCATGACCTACTACGGCGTGGAGGTCGACCGGGAAGAGTTGATGCAGAAACTGGGCACCACCGAGGAAAGCGGCACGCCCCCCCAGGCCATGATCGCGGCGGCGCAAAGCTACGGCTTCGAGGTGAAATCCGGCACGCAATGGTCGCTCAACCAGGTCAAACAATATGTCGACGCCGGCACACCGGTGATCGTGCTTCTTCAAGCCTGGGCGGATCAATATATGACGCTGGACGACTGGCGGCGCGCTTGGGATAACGGCCATTATGCCATCGTCATCGGTTTCAACAAGGATGTTCTTTTGTTCGAAGATCCCGCCTCTATCCGCAGGACCTGGCTGCGTGAGAGGGAGTTTCTGGCCCGCTGGCACGACATTGACGTCAAAACCGGCGAAAAATACGAGCATTTCGGTACGGTTCTTCTCGGGAAACAGCCCGC
>CAZPTW010000360.1:0-3761 GCA_964589235.1 uncultured Smithella sp.
AGGCGAGGCGCTGCTCCGGTAAATATTTGTGCATGGGCGGCTCCTCGCCCAAGCCGATAAAACTTTTCAAAACGGCAACCGATTGCGCGAGGTCCCCCCTCCTCGGCATCATGCCTTTTTCCCCGCGCAGGCCATGATAGATCAGATGAAAAAACGCGGCCATCGTAAAGACGAACGCCGCCGCGTAATGCAGATAAAGCGAGGTGATGAAATCCGCCGACCAGCCAAGCCCTGGAACAGTGATGATGTAATAGCGCTTGGCCACCGGCAGTTCAAAAATCCCCGTCAGAAGCAGCACCAGTCCGGAAAGCGCAATCGCCCAGTGTTCGATCAATTCCAGCTTGCTATGCCGCACAACCAAATTTTTTTCTGGAAGGATATTCTCAGCCATGACGTTCTTCCTCCTTCTTCACGGGGTCTTTGCGTTCGGACAGCCACGCCAAAGCGCCTGCCGCCGCCACGCCCAGAACAGGGGCCGCCAACACCGCTTTCCCGAGCGGATCCGTCGCGGCCATTCTTCTTTTCACACCCGGCTTCATATCGGGCCGACCCGGTTTTTTCTCCATGGCGGCGTGAATTTTCTCAAAAGACACAGGCGACACGTAAAGGGTCGATGTCCCACCGTTTTCTTCTCTTCCGTAAAGATAACCGCCCATCGCCCGGACACGGTCGTCGGCGATCTTTTCGATCGCTTGACGCGGCCCGATGAGCAGCGCTTTTTTCGGGCACGCCTCGACACAAGCGGGAGAAGCCCCTTCTTTTAACCGCTCGTTGCACAAGTCGCATTTGAACATCACACCGTTGCCCATAAAATCCGGCAGGACATGAAGATAAAGCCCGACGCCGGACTGGCGCTGCGGAATTTCCCAGGGACACACATCCTTGCATTTGGCGCCGCCGAAACATTTGTCCGAATCGATCACCACCGCGCCGTTTTTTTCCTTGTGATTCGCGGAGAAAGGGCAGATGGTGGCGCAAGCGGGGCTATCGCAGTGCATGCAACGCCGGGGCACAAAAACGGCCTTTCCATCGACCTCCACTTTTTGAATGTAAATGAAATTGTAAGGCGTCAACCGATCGAACACCTCTTTCTTTTTGGACCAGTCTTCGATGGTTTTCCGCGGCCACGGTTCGGGAATTTTTTCCACCACAGGGGGGACCGTGTCTTTATGAATGGCTTTGCAGGAAGCCACACAGGCCGGAACGGGCCGATCTGTACACCCATCGCACAGACTCAAATCGATGAGTGTGGAGAGCTTCCCTTCCACCGAGGCTTGCGCCATTTTCGGCAGGCCCACGCCCCCCAGAACCGCCGCGCCCGCGCCGATTTTCAAAAACGACCGCCGGCTGAAATGCCCAACTTTAAAGTCTTTCATACGCCTCCTTGACCCATGCTAGGATAAATCAATAAACCGGCCCAACGCCGTCTGAAACTCCCGCCTGGCCAGATCTGTATCTTCTCCCGGCTCTTTCATACACGTGTCCATGTGGGCCATGATGACGGCCGCGGCGGTTTTTTTCATGGCGGCGGTCGCCGCCGACACCTGGGTGATCACGTCGACGCAGGGGGCACCGTTTTCGATAAGCTTCTGCAGGCCCCGAATCTGTCCTTCAATCCGCCTCAAACGAGCGATGATTCTTTTCTTGTCCGCCTCCATTTATTATACCCCCTAGGGGTATATATTAACACGAAGAAACTTTTTGTCAACCTTTTTTTTCATGTCGATCTCCCGTCCCCAAAATCAAGTATGGCACTCCAGCCCCTCGTTTCTTTTATGGGTCCGAGAGTCGATGCGTTTCCAATGCCCTTTGACTTGCCTGGGCATTTCTATTATGATGTCGGTCAAACTGAAATTTCCAAAAAAATAAACTCGCTGATTTTATCATCAAACATGGAGGGGACGGGTATGGATCAAAAAAAGGTGAATTTTTATTTAGAAGAAGGGCGCGCGGCGGTCAAATATACCCGAGGCATCCTTCGGGAGGGAACGGGCAACTATTTCATTAACCCGAAAGATCCACGCTATATCAAAAGAAGCAAAACGCTTCGGGATTTTTTCGGCCCCCTGCTGGGCGAGTGTCTCGCAAATTACGGTCCGGAACTCGCGTTGGTGATGGACCGCCTGCGAGCGATCCCGGATCTAATCGATGAACGAATCGACCAGGAAATCAAAGGGATCTGGAACACTCCGGAAGGGGTCAAACGGTTCGACCATTTGACCTGGGACCAATCCGTCAAAACCGGCATGCGCCTGAAGGCCGGCAATTGCGATGAACACGCGGCCATTTGCTATAAATATCTCTTGATGATGGGACACAAACCCCGCCCCGTCGAAATTATCAAGAGCCATGACCACGCCTATGTGATCCTCGGTCGCAAGCGGGTCAACGACCCTGATCCGGAACTATGGGGCGACGAGGTTGTTGTGGTCGACGCCTACTACGACGAAGTCTACCACCTTCTCCAAGGCAAGTTGGGCGCCCGTCAAAGCAATCCCCGGGATACCTTCATGCGTGTGGATTATTGACGGTCTCCATTTTGCCCGACGAGAAAGATCGACGGGGGCAGGATCGTTCGGATCGACGTTTTTCAATCTCTCTGACGACATCCTCTCCATCGGTCGAATCTCCCGGCTTGTCCTGCATGAATGCCGACGAGGTTTCGTCGACCCCGACAGGCTTCAGCCGATCCATCCGTTTTCGCTTCATTCAAAATCCTCTTGACATCATTTAGCCTCTCCCGATATACGGAGATCAACCTCGCACAGGTGAAGGAAACATGTCGACATCACGGAAGATGGTCTTTCCACGGACACCTCAAGCAAGCCGACTCGTGATTGCGGTCGTTTGTCTTGTTCTGGCGGTGACAACGGCCCTCGTCTTTTCTCCCGTCGCGCGTCATGGCTTTCTCAATCTCGATGACAACCGATATGTGTACGATAACCCTCATATCCGGGCCGGCATCACCCCAGAGAGCCTGAAATATGCGTTTTCCTTCGACGTCAGCAACTGGCATCCGCTCACCTGGTTGTCGTTGATGATCGACTTTCAGTTTTTCGGTCTCGATCCGTCGGGATATCATGTGGTCAATCTTGGCTTTCACATCCTAAATGTCCTTTTTCTTTTTTGGGTCTTGCATCGAATGACCCAGGCCGTCTGGCCGTCGGCATTCGTGGCCGCCGCGTTTGCCCTTCATCCACTGCACGTCGAATCCGTCGCCTGGATCGCGCAACGCAAGGATGTTTTATCGGGACTTTTCTGGATCCTGACCATGGGCACATATACGTTGTATGTGGAAAAACCCGGTTATCGGCGGTATGTTTTCACCCTTTTGTTTTTTATTTTCGGCCTCATGTCCAAACCGATCGTCGTCACCCTTCCCTTCGCGCTTCTTCTTGTCGATTTTTGGCCTCTGCGCCGATTCGACCCCGTGAAATGGGCGGGCATCCGTCTGGCGCTTCTGGAAAAAATCCCTTTTTTCCTCCTTGCGTTTTTTTCCTGTCTTCTGACCTACAGCGCTCAAAAGCAAGGCGGCGCCGTTCAAACCTGGGAAGCCATATCCCTCGGCGCGCGATTGGGCAACGCCGTGACGTCCTATGTCGCCTATCTCGGTAAAATGATCTGGCCGGTTTCTTTGGCTGTCTTGTACCCTCATCCGGGATCGGTCCCCTTGGGACAGATCGTCGGATCGGCGCTCATCTTAATCGCCGCAACGGCCTTGGTTCTATGGCGCGCCCCCAAAGCCCCCTATCTGGCGGTGG
>CAZPTW010000361.1:0-3754 GCA_964589235.1 uncultured Smithella sp.
ATGATTAGTATTTTATAAGTCAAGAATATCGTGTACTGAAAGATAGTAATAAGTTTAAAAATGAAGCCAAAGAAAATTTTCTCGACAATCGAAGTCATGAGATAAATGACACCAAATCGTTTAAAAAAATTTTCCCACTTCATATTTGTAAAAACGTTTTTCGAGGTAGGAATTGACATTTTGATAACCACCAGTCACTGACTTAAAGTCATGATCAATGAAATGGTGAAGAGTAAAAAGATGAATCTCTTTAATTTCATTGTGTTTTTTATTTATGTCAAAAGTGGCATTAGATGTTGAAATCATTGATGTTTTACGTTGACAATGCATCGCGTTGGATATATAGGAACCTGTAGTGAGAGGGGTGTTTTCCTGAAAAAACGTCATGCTTTTTGGCCTAATGTTTTTTGGGAGCTTTTCCTGGAACCGTAATGAATAGCGTTCAAGGAATCAGCGGGGTATTCAGAAGGTTTGAGGGCATACGGGCAACAGGTCTAATTTCTTGTGGAAAGGAGAAAGGGTTCATGAATGTCAGCAGAAGAGGTTTTTTGAAACTCTCAGGCGCTGTCGCAGCGGTAAGCGGTTTGGGCATCAGTCTTAAGCCGACATCCGTCCACGCCAAGGAGCTGAAAATCAAGTACGGCAAAGAAACAACCACCATATGTCCGTACTGTTCCGTCGGCTGCAGTATCATTGTGACTGTGCGAGACGGAAAAGTCATCAATACGGAGGGAGATCCGGACAGCCCAATTAACAGAGGATCGTTGTGCAGCAAGGGCGGTTCGATCTACCAGATGGCCGTCAATGAAAACCGTCTTGGAAAACCGCTTTATCGTGCGCCGTTCGCCACGGAATGGAAGGAAGTGGATTGGGAATGGGCGTTTGAAAAAATCGCGGAAAACATCAAAAAGAGCCGCGACGCCAGTTTCAAAAAGACGAACGCAAAGGGCGAGGTCGTCAATCGGACGGAAGGGATCGCTTCCGTCGGTTCCGCTGCGATGGACCTGGAAGAATGCTTTACATATCAAAAATTCTTGAGGGGGTTGGGCCTGGTTTATATAGAACATCAGGCCCGTATCTGACACAGCCCGACTGTACCGGCTCTGGCAGAGTCGTTCGGACGCGGCGCGATGACCAATCACTGGGTCGATTTTAAAAACAGTGATGTGATCTTGATCATGGGAAGCAATCCCGCTTCCAATCATCCTGTTTCCTGGAAGTGGATCCAGGAAGCGGTCAATAGTCGTGGCGCAAAAGTCATTTGCGTGGATCCGCGATTTACGCAATCCGCCTCGAAAGCGCACCTTTACGCCCCCCTTCGTTCGGGCACGGACATCGCCTTTTTGGGCGGCATGATCAAATACATTCTTGACAATAAGTTGTATTTTGAAGAGTATGTCAAACATTACACGAACGCTTCCTTCCTCGTGAATCCCGCGTTTAAATTGCCTGGGGACAACAAGGGTGTGTTTTCCGGCTTGACCAACGGTAAATATGAGAAAGATACCTGGTCTTATCAGACGGACGCGTCTGGCGTGATCAAAAAAGACCCGACGTTGAAAGACCCCAATTGCGTCTTCCAGCTTTTGAAAAAGCATTATTCGCGTTACACGCCGGAAGTGGTCAGCAAGATTTGCGGCACACCGGTCGACAAGCTCATCGAGGTTTACAAACTTTACGGCTCCACCGGCAAGCCCGACCGTGCTGGTGTGGAGCTCTATGCGATGGGCTGGACGCAGCATACCACCGGTGTTCAGAACATCCGCACCATGGCCATCATTCAGCTTCTACTGGGCAACATGGGAATCGCCGGCGGCGGTGTGGCGGCCATGCGCGGTGAATCCAACGTTCAGGGTTCCACCGATCATGGTTTGTTGTTCCATATCTGGCCGGGATATTTGGGGACGCCTACGGCGTCGCTTCCGACGATGAAGGCATACAATGAAAAGAACACCCCCACGACCAAGGAGAAAAACAGCCTCAATTGGTGGAAAAACAAACCCAAGTACATCGCCAGTTTTTTACGGTCCATGTATGGCACGGGAATGAGTCTTGAACAAGCTTACGCCATCATGCCCAAGATCGACGATGGAGCAAACTATTCCTGGCTGATGATTTTCGATCAGATGTACAAGGAAAAGTTTACGGGCTTCTTCGCCTGGGGGATGAATCCCGCCTGTTCAGGGGCGCACTCCAACAAAGTTCGCCAAGCCTTGACGAAACTGGATTGGCTGGTCAATGTTAACCTGTTTGACAATGAAACAGGCTCTTTCTGGCGGGGGCCCGGCATGGATCCGACGAAGATCAAGACGGAAGTCTTCATGCTACCCTGCGCGTCCTCCATTGAGAAAGAAGGCAGTATCGCCAACAGCGGCCGTTTGCAGCAGTGGCGTTACAAGGCCGTCGAGCCGGTGGGTGAAGCCAAGCCGGACGGCGATATTATGAGTGAAATTTTCTTCAAAGTGAAAGAGCTTTACGAAAAGAAGGGAGGTCCGCACAAGGAAGCCATTACGGAGCTCACCTGGCCCTACGGTAAGATGAAGGGGAAACATTTCCACTATGATCCTCGGATGGTCGCGGCTGAAATCAACGGCTTTTTCCTGGAAGACAAGAAAGTGGAAAACCCGACCAAAAAAGGCGAATTCAGGGAATTCAAGAAAGGTGATTTGGTTCCGACCTTCGCGTGGCTGCAGGATGATGGTTCCACATCGTCTGGGTGCTGGGTTTACTGCGGTTCCGTGACGCCTGACAAGGGTATTTTGCCCATGCGTCGGGGTATGGCGGACCCGACCGGACTGGGGCTCTTCTCGGAATGGGCTTGGTCTTGGCCGGTCAACCGAAGAATCATCTATAATGGGGCATCCGTGGATTTAAACGGCAAACCGTGGGATCCGTCGCGCGCCGTGATCAAATGGAACGGAGAAAAATGGGTCGGCGATGTTCCGGACGGGGTCGGCGATCCCGGTTCCGGCAGACCGCCTTTCATCATGAAACCGGACGGCGTGGCGAGCATTTACGGTCCTGGCCTGGCCGACGGTCCTTTCCCCGAGCATTACGAACCCTTGGAATGCCCGGTGGAGAAAAATTTATTGTCTCCGCAGAAGCACAATCCGGTGATCAAACGTTTCGACAAGAAAGGTGTCGGGTCGGATTTGGATGTTTACGCAAGCGTAACAAGCTGCGATCCGAAGTTCCCCTTTATTTGCTCGACCTATCGCGTCAGCGAACACTGGCAGACGGGTGTGCTCACGCGATGGTGTCCTTGGCTGGCGGAAATGCAGCCGGGTATGTTTGTGGAAATCGGAGAGGAGCTGGCCAAAGAAAAAGGGATTAAAAACGGCGATCGCTGCATTGTCAGCTCGGCTCGCGGCGAAGTCGAATGTTCGGCCATTGTCACACCGCGGTTCAAACCTTTTACCATTGACGGCAATACCATTCATGAAATCGGAATCCCCTGGCACTTCGGTTGGATCACGACCAAAGATCGGAAATACAATCCCGGCGACAAGAAAGCCGAAGTCTTTACCCACGGCGATTCCGCCAACTTGTTGGTGCCGACGATCGGGGATCCCAATACAATGATTCCCGAGAGCAAGGCCTTCATGGCGAACGTTGTGAAGAAGGGGGGAAAGTAAGATGACCGAGAAAATTAAATTATACGACGATTCGAAATGCACCGCCTGTCGGGGTTGCCAGCTTGCCTGCAAACAGTGGAACGCGCTCAAAGCCTCGCAGACGGAAAACCGGGGCACTT
>CAZPTW010000362.1:0-3746 GCA_964589235.1 uncultured Smithella sp.
TTTTTGGTATACGGCGACGTGTCAACTCGTATCAAAATGTTACCGAAGGGGGAGATAAAAGAAGTACGTCACCCCAAAAACCGATTTTACCGAGAAAAGAATCGGAAACAGAGGTTTTGACATGAGTCCCCAGACCAAGGAAGAGTATTTCGAGGTTCTGTTGAAGCGATATAAAGACGCCTGCAGAACTGAAAAAAACAAAGATGATCGATGAATGCTGCGCTGTCGGTGGTTGCCATAGGCAATATGCGATTCTGCGTTTAAATGGGAACAAGCGGTTTTCAAAACCATGAAAAAGACAATGAGAAAACCCCAGATTGGTTGTGCTCATGAACAATCTCCAGCGCGACGAATGGCGACTTTCTCACAACTTCTTCCCCCCTCGGTCAAGCTCATTGGGGAAGAGCGCATCGGCCCGAAAACCATTAAAAAGCACGACACCCCTAAAGCTTTATCAAAGAATCATGGACTCTGAATATATTGTGAAACACATAAAAAACGCTCTCTCGAAACAACTTGAACATCTCGACCCGTTTGAATTAAGAAATATCAAGAAAATGAAGCTCAAAAAGATTACCCGGTTTCGGAAACATCTTTTATGAGGAAACGTTTCTCTTTCGCTTTTCTTTCGGTAACATTTATTTATGAGGCGACAGGAATTCCCAGACGGCTTTTGGTTTGCCAAGATTGGCTTAAACAGCGATCAAATGAAGTAAAATCAGGTGGATTGGGTTCCCCCTGTCACGCCGGTAACCGGGGTTCGAATCCCCGTGGGACGACCAAAATGAAAGCTTCTTCTGTTGGACAATTTCATTTCCACCGGATCGCGAAAAAGCGACAGCCGGCCTTTGCAAGAACGGCCGCAAAAATGTGTTTCGAGCAGGCGCGCCTCCACAAATAAAGAAAGTTCATGACCCGCGATCGACTTTCGCATTGGGCCGGTCCGACCGACACGCCCGATCGCGTCCATGACCGATCCCAACAGATCGCGTTTGTCATTTTGCCATTGACGTGATATTGGAAGAGGCTATGCCGAGTCGCCGTAAAACCGGTTGACCGTTTCCATGATCGAAAACCCCAAGGAGGATAAACATGAAAAACGTTGAAATGAAAGTGGAGGAAAATATTCTGACGATCAAAGTGGACCTGACCAAAGAGTTTGGACCGTCGTCGTCGGGCAAAACCATCATCATCGCCTCCACGGAAGGAAACGTCTCGATTCCCGAAAAAGAAAGCATCAAAGTCGGATTGAACGTCTACAAAAAGAAATAGGGCGATCGCAAGCGCCATGGAGCAGATCCCCCTTTTCCACGACAGCCATCTCCTCGCCAACGCGGCCGACACCAGTCTGGCGGCGTTGAGGCTCGATGAGGCGATCACCAGATACCAGACGTATGCGGAACTTTACGGCGAGGATGAAAGGACGAGTCACAAACGGAAACTGGCAAAAGACTTAAAGGAAGGATTGAACCGCCTGTTACGCGGAGAAGGACCCTGCCCGGATGATTTTTGCGCTCTTTGGGAATCCGTTTTCGAAAAGGCCCAGGCGCGGGGACTTGACAAAAGCAGCCTGCTGCCCGTAATCCGACAATCCTTTTTCAGGCTGGCGTCCGATGTTTTGAAGCGCCGCGACCCAGATCATTTCCGTGGCGTCGGTATCCGTTTTCCATTGGGATACATCTTGATGATGGCGGGTGATCTCAAAGAGGCCATCCAGGATTTGCGCTCACAAATCGCCCGCGATCCGGAAAACGCCAGGCTCTGCGGTTATCTGGGCGACGCCTTTTACCGAAGCGGGAACATCCATGCGGCAAGCCGATGCTACTTCGATGCCTGCCTGATCGACCCCGCCGCGCTGGATTGGCGGCACTTACAAAACCGCGAGCTGATCAGCCTCCAAGAAGAATTGAGCGACGATCGTGACCGCCCGGAGACAGACCGTGTCGCATGGGTTGCCGTGGTGGCTTGTCTGCGGGGTATCATTTCACCCCATCCCATCGATCGGCCTCAAAAGTTCACCGCCTTGGTTGAACGCTATCTTGACATGGAAAAGACTTTTATCCAAACACACGATCCTCGAACCGCCGCCCGACTTTTCTTGATCGGGATGGTCCTTTGCGGGCATGAACCTCTTTTACGCCACATCAAAGGCGTCGATCTCGCCTCGATCCGAACCCGAATGAAAGATGTCAACGCCTCCCTTTTTGAGCAATATTTACAAACCGTCGAAAGACGGTGGGAAAATCCGCGCAAGCGGCCATAATCGAAGCACCGCGGAGCCGGCCCATTCACCCCCCTTGAAACTCAAACCGCGCAGAGCGCCGATCGGTTCCGTTGCGATCGGCGACAAGCCCCCGTCGCGACAGCCATCGGTTTTCTTCAAGGAAGGCCACTGAATCCCGTCCGGCATGCCCTCGGACGAGAACCGCGAAATCAAGATCGCCATCCTCTGAAAACCATCAGTCTCGCGAATGGTCGCGGCCGGATCGCGCGTTTGGTTTTTCCAGCCGGGACGTCAATCTCCGCAACCGATGACGCAACGAGGCGTTTTCGTCTTCCGAAAAGGGATGGTTCGCGGCCAAGGCCTCATCAATCAACGACTTGGCTCCGACGTAATCTCTTAAGCGGTGCTCGAGGTATTTGGCCAGCTCCGAGACGGCGTAAAACGTCGCCGGTTCGCACGCGGCCATCTGCCGCCAAATGCGGACGGCTTCTTCAAGCCGGCCGGTACGCTTGCATAGCTGCGCCAATTGTTTTTTGGACGAAAGAGAAAGGTCGGAACAGATGCTTGCCTGCAACGCATCCAGAATCTTTTGCGCGCCGTCGGCGTTGGCCTGCTTCAAATGCAAGCGGGCGGCGGCCAGATAATCGTCGGCGTGCGCGGATTGGGTCATCGCTTGCGCGTTGAGAATTTCCGCAAGATGCGCGGTGAGCACCGCCATGGAGACAACATCCATCCGGTTGTGTTCGAAGATGTCGACAAGCAGACTGGGATTGCGATGTTTGAGCCAGTCAAAGTACCGTTGAGGAATCTCCCACCCGGGAATGTCGCCTTCGCGCTTCACGCCGAGAATTTCTTCTTCGACGGTTCCCAGGCGACAGTTTTCCAGGCGATGCCCGAGGATCCGCCGGGAGGGGTGCAGCAAATCGAGGTGTGGAAGCATCGCAAGCTCGGTGGGAAGGCGGTTTAGGATGAAGCGGGTATTGAGGAGATTGACGTCGAAAGCCTTCCCGTTGAAACTCACCAGAAATTTCTTTTGCGTCGCGACCCCCTGTAGATGAACCAGCGCGGCCTTCTCCTCGCTGAAATCGCGCGCCAGGATTTGATGAACATGAAAAGCATCTTTCTCAAACCACCCCAAACCGATCAAGAAGGCCATGGTGCCTGTCCCGCCGGAAAGACCGGTCGTTTCCGTATCCAGAAAAAGGGCGTCTTGGGAGGCAAACTCGCCGATGGTGGAATCGTGGGCGAGCAGGCCCGCCGCTTTTGTATCGAAGTCGAACGCCTCGCGGATTTGACGACGACCGTGGAAACAGGACGCACGCAAAACCGAACTCGCCAAAAAGAAGCGGCCGTGTTCATTTTCGATTTCCGACCCGTTTAGCATATCGATCAACGCCCGATTACCGCGCGCCTGCAGCTCCGACTGGGCGGCACGGTTTCGCGACTCCCAGCGCGCGGCGGCCTCTTCGATCCGTCGGCGCAGAGCCGTCAATTGCTCCTGCCTTTCGCGTGCCGACGGCAT
>CAZPTW010000363.1:0-3730 GCA_964589235.1 uncultured Smithella sp.
TCGTCCATTCCGCATCGTTGGTGGAAAGAAGCCCTGTTGCATTCGAGGGCCTATTCGCCGGGCGAAGCCTTTCAGCGGGGGATCGTCGACTGCCTGATTCCCGAGGGTGGGGATGTGATGGAGGCCGCCAAGGCCAAGGCGCGCGAATTATTTCCACTCGATGGACCGGCCTATGCCTTCACCAAAAAGTATCTCCGGCAGGACGAGGCCGACCGCGCCATGAGCGTGTTTGAGAAAGAACTGATGGACTGGCGCCTCAGAGCCAAAGACGGCTCCTATCCGTCTCGATAAGCGCGAAACGGTCGCTTTCAGATCGCGACTTTGGGCGCTGATAGACGGCCGAGGCGGAAAGATTGCGTCGGCAGACCGGACCGACACACGGATGTCATCTTGTTTCTTCGGCCTGTCCCGACGCGTCGGTGCCTTTTTGCGGACCATCTGGGTATCATGTCGCCCGTGTCGGGAACACGCCGATCCGGCTTTCGAAAAAAGCCCGGCAGGTTCCCAGCCGGAGCGGCGGCGTCCACCCTACCGCCATCAAGACCTTGTCGGCCTTTTCGATGAGAGCCCCTCGGCTCTGTTTCAAAGGACCGGAAAAATCGCAAATCATACCGACGCGCGCCTGATCGAAGACGCTCGGCGTTGATTCGCTTCCCGATGCCGGGCCATCGCTTGGTGGATTCGGGGTTTCACAGGGCGATGCGGTCATCGAGGATCTCGAAGAGGTCGAGCGCCGTTGATCAAGGATCGTTTCGTGAACCACGCGAATCGGTGTCTCAGGATGGCAAAGGACAATCAGGCAAAGCGTCATCAGAAATCGTTGATTGAATGGCAGCCGAAATGATATTGAATGCATCCGAGGCGTCGTCAACACGCGCCGACCAGGCGGACAAGGTGGAGATGTGAGAAAATTGCTTTATCAAATCGGTCTTTTTCTATCCCATCGGTTGGGCTTGTGGTTTTTTCGGGCCTTTTCGTGGTGGATCGCCACAGGCTATTTTTTTCTGTTTCCGGGACGTGTGTCGGAGAGCCTGAAATTTTACCGCGCGCTTTTTTCCGAGAGGGGCCAGCTTTATCACCTCTATTGTGTTTGGAAGCAATATCACAATTTTACGGACGTCTACCTTCACCGGTTCATTCCCTGGGCCGGCCAAGAAGCGGAATTCACCCGTGAAGGATGGGAATATCTGGAGGAAGCCGTCGCCGCCAAGACCGGCGCGATTGTGGTGATGTCGCATATCGGCAACTGGGAACTCGCCGCTCAGAAACTCAACGAAAAAGGTCTGCCGATCATGCTCTATTTAGGCGCCAAGCACAAAGAGCAGGTCGAAAAAATTCAAAAAGAAAAGCTGGCCGAAACCGGCGTACGAATCGTGGCCACCGATGAAAAGGAACGATCGCCTTTCGCGCTTCTGGAAGGCGTCGGTTTTCTTCGCCAAGGCGGCATCGTCTCCATGACGGGCGACAGGCTCTGGGGCGATCAAACGTATGTTACCGTGAATTTCCTGGGACATGAAGCGCGTCTGCCGGACACCCCGCATTGGTTTGCGCTCATGAGCGGCGCGCCGCTCATGACATTTTTCGTTTATCAGAAGGCGTTTGGGAAATATCACGTGACGGTTTCCAAAGGCCGAAAGGTGGAGGCAAAAACCAGAGCGGACCGCAAAAAAGCGGTCTGGGATTCCGCGCAGCGCTATGCGGACGATTTGGCGCGGTTTGCCGCGCAACACCCCTTTGAATGGCATCATTTCGAACCCTTTCTCGGGAAAAAAACGGACATGAAATGAAGACGGGAAAACAAGGACACAGAATTCGCTTTGCCACGCCGCCGTTTTGGTATAAAGAATAAAAAAATACCGCGATATCAGATGGGAATGAAGTCATGAAAGTCAATGAAGTACCGCAGGATATTACCTTTTACGAAGGGGTCAAAAGAGCCTGTTACGCCCTCAACGAAGAGGGGAAATACGTCATTGTCCCAAGTGCGGGCTGGGAAGCGGAAGATGTCGTCAACGCCCTGGCGGTGGAAGATTTGGCCGTCTCGCTCGAACAGACCCGGAAAGCGGTGCAAGCCGGTGTGAAAAGCCCTTTGTGCTATCATATGGAGCGCCGACAAATGAACCCGGACATCTTGGCCAAAACGGCCGGTATTTCGGTCTTCCGAGTCAAAAGGCATTTTCGTCCCGATATTTTTTCCAAACTGAGCATTTCCATTCTGCAACGCTACGCGCAGGCGCTGGCCGTGACCGTCGAGGAGCTCAAGACGGTTCCTCCGTCCCAAGAAAGGTAAAGGCTTCATGACCATTGAATTGACAACCGGCGGCAAACCCTTCGACCATCGTCATTATGCGCATTGTGAAAGCGGTGTGACGTCCGCTTTGTTTCGGGATAAAGGCGTGGATATTTCCGAATCGATGGCCTTCGGCATCGGTTCGGGGATTTTCTTCGGACATTTTCCGTTCATCAAATGGGTGGGGATGCCCATTTCCACCTACCGATCGAGGCCGGGATCGCTTTTTGCCAAAGTCGCCAAGCGTCTGGGTGGAAGATTCATCACAAAAAAATACCGAAAAATCGGATGGTCGGACCGGCATATCCAGAGAGGGATGGATGACTTAAGGCGTGTGCTCAGAGAAGGCCACATCGTCGGGCTGACCACCAACATTTACTGGCTTTCCTACTTCCCCAACCGGTTTCGTTTCCAATTCAACGGGCACAATATCGTGGTGCTGCGCGAAATCGAAAACGGTTTTCGCGTGAGCGATCCTGTCCTCGAACATCCGGTGGACTGCCTTGCGGAAGACCTGGAACGGGCGCGGTTCGCCCGTGGACCTTTGGAACCCAAAGGGTTCATGTATTACGCCGAATCGGTGCCGCAGAATCCCGACCTGCGGCGGGCCTGTCTGGAGGCGATGAAAGACTCCTGCAATATGATGTTGAGAATCCCTTTCCCCTTTGTCGGCATTCGCGGCATGCGCTATCTGGCGAAAGCAACGATTCAAAGCCCGGAGACGTACGGCTTTCAGGAGGCCTGCCGGCGTTTGGCCACTGTCGTTCGAATGCAGGAAGAAGTCGGAACGGGCGGCGCTGGTTTTCGATTCATGTATGCCGCTTTTTTGCAGGAAGCGGCGGATCTTTTCGGGTCGCAAAACCTCGCTCAACTGTCGCGCGAGATGACGGCCATCGGCGATATCTGGCGTGAATTCGCCGTGGTGTCCGCGCGCATCGTGAAAAAAAGAGGGCAAGCCGAGGAGACCTTTGCCAAAGCGGGCGGATTGATTTTGACTTGCGCTAAACGGGAAGAGCAGCTGTTTCGACGGCTGGATCAAGTCGCGAGGAGTTTGAAGGCATGAAAGCGCTTGACGTCAGGTCCGTCACCTTCGGCTATGACAAAGCGAATCGGGTTGCGCTTCGGGATTTTTCGTTGACGGTCGAAGAGGGGCAGATGCACGCCCTCGTAGGACCCAACGGGGCCGGAAAATCCACGCTGATGCGGGTCATCACGGGGCAATTGCGCGAGTATTCAGGGGTGGTGTCGATTTTCGAAAGAAAAATGCCCGATCGGGAGGCGCTTCTCACCATTGGTTACGCACCCCAGCCGATCGCCTTGTATCGGACGCTCACGGCGTGGGAAAATTTGCGCCTATTCGGTTCGCTCACCCATCTGTCCGCGACCCGGATCACCGATCGTTCCAAAACGGTGCTTGAACAGTTGGGGCTTTCGGAACAC
>CAZPTW010000364.1:0-3725 GCA_964589235.1 uncultured Smithella sp.
TTGCCGTGTTTTCGGCATGCTGTCGCCATCTTGCCCGATTTGGGGGGCAGGGAAAGATGGCGACAGCTGGAATCCCGCCGCAATGGCTTTCTGGCCGCCTTCAATTTGTTCGGCTGCGGTCACACCTTTGCGCACACGTTGAAGGATTTCGTCATCCCCTGTCTCCAACCCCACGTGAATACGGTCAAGTCCGGCCTCACGGATGGCGACAAGTTCCTCGAGCTTTCTTTGAGCCAAGGTCTTCGAGCGTGTATACGATGTCACCCGCGTGAGAGTGGGTAATGTTTTCCGCAGATGTTTCAAGACCTCTATGAATTCATTGGGCCTCATGATCATGCTGTTGGCATCCTGCAAAAAAGCCGTCTTCCCACCATAGTACATCCAAGAAAATACATTTGAAAAACAGGGGCTCTCATTGACATAGGGATTGACACTCAATATCGCCCGTAGAACGTCTCGTGTGAGTTTCCCCCCTTCTCCGATTTTCCAAGAAATTTGACGGATTTCCTCCGCCATATTCCCGATGGTATCGATATCTTTCTTGATGTCTTCGACGGATCGATACACAAATTTATGCCCTTTATACATCTCACAGAATGTGCACTTATTCCATGGGCAATTTTCCGTCACACGCAAAAGAAGTGAAGCGCTTCCCCCCTCGCTCGGCGGACGATAGACACCGACAGCGAAAGACATATTACTGATTTTTTTAATATTTTCTTGAATAGAGTGATTCGTCGAAGAGAACGTCATAAATTTGGAGACTCCTTACACCTTAAATTTATTTTTTAATGTAATCCTTTTTTACCAATTGGCAACAGAATTGTCCGGTGTTGTCGCACATAAACTGTGCGGTTGATCAGTTATCTCATAAGGAGGTGACGGATCAGACGGAGAGTTTAATACGACAGCAAAAGATAAACAACGGCTCCTCATACTCACAAACAGCCCTCAGCGGCTAAACCCCCACATGTGGCGATTTGCCTGGGTTGCCGTCACCTTGCTTTGAAATTCCAATCGCCGAGTCATTCTTTGTTTACGTTCGCTCGTCCCCAAACATTTTAAAAAATCTTGACTCATCCTTCGGAAACTGACCGCCGGTTGGAAAATATCTAGACATCTATTTTCAAATATGCTTAAAGGCATCGAAATTTGGAAGGAGGCCTATATCTATGTCTGAGCAAAAAGTATTTAATCGCTGGTTCGTTGTGTTTGGGGCGCTGCTGATTCAGATGTGCCTGGGTGCTGTTTATGCATGGAGCTTGTTCAATCAGCCTCTGGCGGATAAATTTGGATGGGCAATCAAGGACATCGTCCTGACCTTTTCGATCACCATTGCCGTTTTTTCTGTAACAACCATATTCGCAGGAAAAATTCAGGATAAAATCGGTCCCCGCTGGGTCGCTACTGCCGGCGGATTGCTTTTGGGCGTGGGTCTTTTCCTGACCAGTCAGGCGACCTCCCTCATGCAGATTTACATTTTTTACGGTGTGATCGGCGGTATCGGCATCGGCGCTGCGTATGTTTGCCCTTTAGCGACATGCCTGAAATGGTTCCCCGATAAAAGAGGCTTGATCAGCGGTCTGGCGGTGGCCGGCTTCGGCGCGGGCGCTTTGGTTTTCAAACCGATTATCTTGAGCTTCATCGCCAGCGCAGGGGTTTCCATGACGTTTACCTACCTGGGCGTTATCTTCGCCATTGCCGTTGTCATCGGCGCCCAATTTTTGCAAATACCTCCCGCCGGTTACAAACCTGAGGGATGGACTCCCCCTGTGACAGCGGGAGGAACCACCAGCGTCAGGAATTTCACCACCGGTCAAATGATGAAGACCATGCATTTCTACGTGATTTGGATTATCTATCTTTTTGGGACCACCTCCGGACTTATGGTTATCGGGCTGGCCAAAGACATTGGGACGAAACTGGTGAAACTGACACCGGCCGACGCGGCCAACGCCGTCGTCATCGTCGCGATCTTCAACGCCGTCGGCCGCATCGTCTGGGGCACGCTTTCCGACAAATTAGGACGCGTGACATCGTTGCTGTGTATGTATATTCTTTCCGCTCTGGCCATGGTCTTCATGGGTATGGTTGACATGAATTACATGAGTTTCTTGGCCGCCTGCTCGGTCATCGGTTTTTGCTTCGGCGGGTTCTTGGCTTTGTTCCCATCCATTACTGCCGATTATTACGGAACCGCCAACGTCGGCATCAACTATGGCATCATTTTCTGCGCCTATGGACTCGCCGCGATTGTCGGCCCGAAAATCGGAGCGGCCATGCCTTTTACGCAGGCCTTCATTATTTCCGCTGTTCTTTGCGCCATTGCAGCGATCATGACCTTCTTGATCAGAAAAGCTCCCCAAGGTTAAATAAGAGCGACAAACTTTCCAAAGGCCGCTGTTTTCACCTCAGCGGCCTTTTTTTTTCGCTCATTACTTTACCGCCCGGACGTTTTGATGATCGTCCGGAATCAATAAGGAACGTTGTCACACCGTGAAGCACTTGACAGATGACAAACCATTCTGGTATCAAAGATCAGGTGATGGAGTTCACCTTTAAATGCGCGAATGCTGATAACTCCTACGATTCCAAATTGAATGGAGGAGTTTATCATGGCGAGAACAAGAACGATATCCCTACCTGAAATTCGAGACCTCTTTGACACCCTGGCTTCCACCGCAAAGTCTTTTTCGATGGTCTCCCTCGACAAGCAGCAAACCGCGATAAGGGCCTTGCTTGCCGAAAATCCACCCATCGATGTGGCGGTGCTCGGTCAATTCAAAGCGGGCAAAAGTTCCTTTCTCAATAGCCTCATCGGCGTCGATGTCCTACCGGTCGGCGCCGTGCCGGTCACGACGGCCGTCACCCGCCTTCAGTACGGGAAAACGGAGCGGGCGCTGATTCGGCATTTCGACGGACACATTACCGAAGCCCCCATCGCCGCCGTGGGAGATTTCACGTCCGAGGCAAAAAACCCCGGCAATGCAAAGAATGTCGAAATCGTCGATATCGAACTTCCATCGCTTCAAGCTTTTTCGGGTCTTCGTCTGGTGGACACGCCCGGATTAGGAAGCGTCTATAAATACCATCAGGCCACCTCCACCAACTGGCTTCCATCCGTTGGAACGGCGCTTCTCGCCGTGAGCTCAGATCGTCCTCTTTCGGAAGACGATCTGAATCTCATCAGGGAGCTCACAGCCCACACGCCCAACATCATCTTGCTTCTGACCAAGGCCGATCTGCTGACATCGGCGCAGCAGAAGGAAGTCATCGCTTTCTTCTCGGAAACATTGGAAAGAGAACTCAAGCGGACGCTTCCGGTTTATCTGTATTCCATCAAAGATACGACAGGCCAATACAGAGAAGTCATTGAACGAGACATTTTCCAAACCATCTGCGCCAACCGTGACGAAGAATTTTTACGCATCTTGAACCACAAAATCCGGTCTTTGGCCGCATCGTGTCTGGGGTATTTACGAATCGCCCTGCAAGCGTCTCTGGCCGCAGATCAAAATCGCGAGGATCTGCGCGGCAAAATCCTCAACGAGAAAGTCAACGAAGAGCTCATGCGCGAGGAGTTGGGCATCATCGCCCGGGAACATCAGCGCCAGACGCGTCCGCTGATTGAAAACTACCTTGCGCCTTTTTTGCCGGTCGTGGCCCGATCGGTTCGTGAAAAGCTGGAAAAGGATCTGCCGACATGGAAGGGGAATCTTTGGACG
>CAZPTW010000365.1:0-3719 GCA_964589235.1 uncultured Smithella sp.
GGGATGCAGCGGCGGCTCAATTTGGCTGTCGCGCTTTTGCATGAGCCGAAACTTCTGCTTTTGGACGAGCCGACGGTCGGCGTGGATCCGCAGAGCCGCCATCACATCTATGACATGCTGGCCTCGCTCAATGCCTCGGGGATGACGGTCGTGTTGTGCACACATCTGATGGAAGAGGCCCAGCGTCTTTGTAAACGCGTCACGCTTTTGGACAAAGGTGAAATGATTTTCGACGGCTTGATGTCGACGATCGGAAATCTGGAAAGTTTTTTCCTGGAAAAGACCGGAAGAGGGTTGCGCGATGATTGATCGATGTTGGAAGGGATTTGAAACGGTTTGCCGATGCGACGGGTGAAAGGGGATTCATGAGTCGTCCATTGAAAGAATTGATCCGCAAGGAAATCCTGATCATGATGCGGGACCGGCAGACCATCTTGCTTTTGTTTTTCATGCCGGTGGCGCTCATTTTCTTTTTGTCCCTCGCGATGAAAGGCGTTTACACCGACAAGGTGACCGGTCAGAAGGTCCGGGTTGTCGTGGAAACCGAAAGTCCGTCAGCCAAATCGCTGCAGCTGGAAAAGAGAATCGCCGCCTCGCCCATCATTGAGCGGGTTTCCAGGCCCGGCGGCCTGGACAATGACCGACTCTTCCAGCGGGGTGCCGCTCAGGCCGCGGTGTTCATTCCGAAAGACTTCGAGGACGGCGCCCACCCAGTGCAAATCCAATTCGATCCCATTTTGGACGCCGGGTATCGTATCGCGCTGAAATCCCTGATTTCGGGACTGACCCTGGAAGTGGTCATGGACGCCGACAACCTGGAAAACATCGTCTCCAATTTCGTGGTGGAAAAAACGAGACAAAACCGGGAATTTCCAAGCCCCTTGCAGCAGAGCGTCCCAGGCTGGACGCTCTTTGCCATGTTTTTCATCGCCATTCCCATGTCCGTGGGGTTTCTGAAAGAAAAGAACGACGGCACGCTGCAGCGGATTTTCACCTATCCGGTGTCTCCCCGCACGGTTGCGTTGGGGAAAGTGATTCCTTACTACCTGATCAACAACGTCCAATTTGTGTTGATGCTGCTGGTCGGACTTTATGTGATGCCGAAGGTGGTGGGGATGCATTTCGGTTTGGGCGAACACCCATGGCCGCTGATCCCGATCACACTCATTTCAGCCGCCGCGGCCACGGGATTCGGCGTTTTGGTTGCGGCGACATCCAAGACGCCGGAGCAAGCCGCCACGCTGGCCTCCACGTTGTCGGTCCTGATGGGGGTTTTCGGCGGCATCATGGTTCCGTATGTGGTCATGCCCGCCATGATGAAAAAGCTGGCGATGATCTCGCCGATGTATTGGGCGCACCAAGCGTATTTGGATGTCTTTCTGCGCGAGGCGTCTTGGTCCGTCATCGGACCCAAGATGATCGTTTTGATGGTTTTCGCGGCCGTCTGCTTTTATGTTGCTCAAAGGAGAGTGCAATGGATTTAGAGAAATCGTTCAAGGAATTAGGGGTGTCCTCCCGGGAGGAGTTGATTTTCAAGCTCAAGGAACTGGTGATCCGGGCCTGCGATATCAAGGATGTCCGGCCCGAAGACGTGCCGACCGACGTCCCGTTCATCGGGGGACCCGGCCCCTTGAAACTGGATTCGCTCGATGCCATGGAAATTGCCATGGAGCTGCGTTATACCTTCGGTGTCGAACTCAAAAATGCGTCCACGGCGGCTCAGGCGATGCAATCTTTCGACACGTTGGCCGATTACGTTCTTCAGGCGCCGAAGGTTAAAAAGTGAGTTCGCGACCCGTTCATATCCGCGGTTGGGGCGCCGTCACCACGCTGGGGTGGCGCGCTGACGAGGCCGCGCGCCGGATGCTTTCAGGCGACGTGCCTCCGGCTGGCGTCTGTTCATCGGCCAACTTGATCCAACGTGACTTCAAAGCCTTTGAGATCGTCTTTGACGGCAATCCGGTCGAGAAATCCTTGGCGATGCTCAAGGCGTCGGTTTCCGAGGCCTTCGACCGCGCCCGGTTGTCTCGGGAGGAAATCACCGAAAGTTGTTTATTCGTCGGAACCACGGGCGGTCTGTTTATCCGCAACGAATCTGAATTCGCCGAGTTTATGCGGTTGCATCCGGAGAAGGAGTCTCCGCCGATCTCCTGCCGCAACCGAGGCCCCGGCGAAGTCGCGCAGTTGATCGCGGAGACTTTCGGAATCGGCGGCCAGACGTTTACGCTCAGCATGGCCTGCGTGTCAAGTTCGCACGCGCTGGTGCTTGCCGCGGATCTGTTGAGACAAGGGAAATTCAAGCGGGCGATCGTCGTTGGCTTCGAACCGCTCTTGAATATGACGTTGCATGGATTTGCGAGCCTTCTGCTTTATGACGCCGAGGGTTGCCGACCGTTTTGCAACCGGCGTTCGGGCATGCAGATCGGCGAAGGCGCGGCCTGCGTGATTCTGGACGTCGAGACGGCCGTTTCTTCAACAAAAAGCGTCTATACGCTGCGGGGCGGCTATCTCTTCAACGACAACAGTTCGCTCACGTCCGCCGGCACAGACGGCGAGATGGTCAAAACCGTCGTGCAGGAGGCGCTCCGTCGAGCGGGGGTTGAACCGGCCGCGATTGCGGCCGTCAAAGCGCACGGCACCGGGACGAGGGACAACGATTTATCCGAGGGACGAGGCCTTGTCAGGGTGTTCGGCGAAAAACCGCCGCCTGTCATTTCGCTGAAAGGCGCCGTCGGTCACGGTTTGGGTGCCGCCGGCGCCGTGGAGACGGCGCTTTGGCTGTCCTGCCTGGAAGAAGAGGCGCTGCCTTTGAGCTTTGGATTCGCCGAGATCGATCCGGAAATCGGATTTGCGCCGTCTCAAAGGGTCCGGCAGGCGCCTGCGGGTGATTATCTGCTGAATTTCTTCGGTTTCGGCGCGACGTGCACGGCGTACATTATCAACAAATCCTGGAGAGAGGCTTGAATCCTTTTCCACTATGGGACGTCCGGGAAACAGGGAGAACAACATGAAGAGCGATCCGGTAAGAAAAGATTTCCCCCTATCCGTTCTCGCCGCCAGTTTTCTGGGGCCGTCGCTTTCCCCCAATGAAGACGCGCCATGGGATGAAGCATCGATTCCGCGCGGCTGCGACGAATTGGTGCTCAACGTTTTAGGACAACCGATGCGGCGCGCTGGGCGGTTCATCAAGATGGTCTGTTCGGGCGCCATGGCCTGTGTCAAGCAGGTTCCCCCGGAAACCCTCAACAAGCGCCGGACGGGCATTTTTCTTGCGACGGGGTTGGGCAACAGCGATGAAATTCTGCCGTTTGTCACACAGGTCTTCAAACACAACGGCGGCTATCCAAGCCCCAATCAGTTCGCCAATTCCGTCAGCAACGCCGCCGCTTTTTTTCTGGCTCGCCTGTGCGACGTCAAGGGAATGATCCTGACGGTGTCTGAAGAAGACCTTTCCTTCGAAACGGCGCTTTGGTTGGCGCAAAGCGCCGTGGAATCGGGGGAGATCGAATTGGCATTGGTGGGCGGCTGTGATGTGTTTACACCGACCGTCGAAGAGTATCGCGAGCGGATGAATGTCTCTTGCGGAAATGCCCGTAAGCTCCCGGTGGGCGAAGGCAGCTCGTGGCTTCTGCTGGGGTCGGAAAGAAAAGAAAAGTTAGGCGATATTCTGACCGTGGACATCGGCGCCGGACGCGCGGCGAGACCGGTCGGCGCCGACG
>CAZPTW010000366.1:0-3717 GCA_964589235.1 uncultured Smithella sp.
GACGAAATACGAACCCTTGCGCAACGGAATCCGGCGAAACCTCAGGCGTATTCCATCGTCACCCGAAATTACACAAGCAACGTCAGCGTCATCGGCTGGACCCCCAACACCGGCGAGTTTCCCGAAGAGGCAGGGGCCGGATGGGTCAAAAGTCTTAAAGTGCGCCTGTTTCCCAGACGAGCGGACATCCGCTTCACCAACCCCGTCCATGAATTGTTGGAACCCAGTCTGGCAAAGGCCAAGATTCCGATTCTCCAAAGCCGTGTCATCGTCCATCATTACGGTAAGTTGGATCTCGAACGCGAAGCCCGGAAGGGACAGGATTATTATCTCATCGGGAAGATGAAATATGAAAGCGACCCGGAAAACGTCGTCCACATCAGCGAGCTGGCCAAGCAGGCCCATTTACTGAAAAAATATGACGAGGCCAAGACGCTTTGGCTGAAATTGCTTTCGCTGATTGATGACCCACAATCGGAAGCCTACCGGAAGATCGCCAGTTTGTCGTTTGGCGACCCGATGTCTGAGATCCATATTCAATTGGCTTCGGCGTGTTTGCTCATGGGCCAATTCGACGAAGCGCTTCAGTGGTCCGCGAAAGCCGTGGCCGCCAAAACCCGCCGCAAAGAATTTACCCATATTTACGCCCACTGTGAATTGGTCGCGGGCTCTCCGGACAAAGCTTATGACGCTCTTGTGTCCTTGCTCGACGCCTCCCCGGACTATACCCCGGCTCTTTTTTTGATGGCGGTCGTCCATCATCTGCGAGGAGACGACGTCAAAACAGATGAAAAGCTGCGCGCGTTGCAAAACAAACGGGTCGACATCCCACCGCTTTTCAATCAGATGGCCCGGCAATTCCTCGCCCGGGGCAAAACGCGCGAAGCGGCGCAGCTTATCCGGCTGGCTGCGGAAAGACATTTGGCCGATCAAGAAACCTTGTCTTTATACGATGAGATCGTTGGAAAAAGGGAGGCCTAAATCCCACCGGCACGTTCTTTCGTGTCGGACCGTTTTTTAAACCTGGATGAGGGCAACCCAAGGGGGTCATTCATCCGCCGGACTGCCCCTCAAGCCGGCGGCCAGGTTCAAATTGATGTCGATGATGATTTTGAGCTTTTCCGGCTGGGGATCGGCTAAAATCTCAATAATTCGATGGTCGATAAAAACGCTGAGGGTCAGGACATTCTGACGGATATCAATGGGCAGCGGGTTGTCATCCCGGACCAGTTCGGACTGAAGAATGCTCCACACCATCTGGTTGACGCGAAGGGCCTCGGCCAGCGCATCATCGTGACCGGGACCGTTCCAATTTTTTACACACTCCGAAAGAAGCAGGGCGCAGCGCGTCAGAGCGCCGGCTTCAATCTCGCGGCCGGACATCCCGTCCGTTCTTTGCGCCGCCCGATAAGCTTCCAGTGGATTGGTGTTCACAACAGTCAACCTCCTCCACCATTTGCGCTCTTGCCATCGTCTCTACCCGGCCGCTCCGAATTTCCACGCCGGAATCCGCGTCGCCGTTGACTGTGTTATCGGATGCGCGCGGTAAAACTTAAGCGGGATTTGAGGAAACAGATTATAGCGAGAGGTTTTCATGTCAACATGATGACGAGTTTATTCCCTCCATTGCACCCCCACCCAATACCCATCGCTTTTAGCCCCTCTCGCACCGGCATGCGCCGGTCTCCGCGCTTCGCCCCCCGCTTTAGCCTTTGTCCTTTTCTATGATTAGAGGGGAGGAATGTATAGCCGTATTGACAGAAGCATCTCCTTACGTTATAAAAATATTGTAAGGAATTCTAAAGGAGAACATGTCGTATGCAATCAACCATTACATCAAAGTATCAAACCACTATCCCAAAAAGCATTCGAGATCAGGTGGGTTTGTCGGTCAAAGACGTGTTAAATTGGAAGGTTGAAAAAGGGAAGATTATCATCTTTCCCGCCCGGACAAAATTCCTCGAGCGTCGGAATTCAGTTAAGGTGGGCAAGGGCGATATTCGCAAAGATATTGACGAGGCCCGTCGCCTGCGCGGGGGGAAACATGAATGAAGAAATACATTATTGATACGAATGCACTGATTTCATTCGTGACAGACCGGAATCCCGAGCAGCAGCGAATTCTTTCATCGATATTTCAAAACGTCGCTGATTCTAAAGCGATCATCGTATGCCACCAGAATGTTTTAATCGAATTCGTTTATGTCATGGATAAAATATATTCGATGCCCAAAAAACACATCAGGGACATCCTTTCAGATTTTGTAGAAATGCGCGGCGTGGAAATGGTTCACGAAATCGATTTTAACGCCATATTCAAAATCTGGCCTGATCCAGTCGCGGATTTCGGCGACGCGGTCATTGCCTTGTTGGGCAAAATCAAAAAAATCCCCGTCGTGACATTTGATCGGAAATTCGCCGGAAAATTAAAAACGCTCGGGGTCGGCTCCTGGCCATAGGATCCATTGAAAACACATAGCCCGGGTCTTCACCCGGCAGGAACCCCGGCGAATGCCGGACACACCGGACGTGAGCCCGCAAAATGCGCAGTTCAAGCTACGCACTACATTCAGTTTCAGCGGGTTTCCTGCCCCGCTATCCACCATTAACAATCAACTAATTGCCGATAGCCCCTCTCGCGCCGGCATGCGCCGGTCTCCGCGCTTCGCGCTCCGCTTTAGCCTTTAGCCTCAATCCGCTCCGCTTCCCCTCAATCCCGCGGCCAGATTCAGATTGATGTCGATGATGATCTTCAGTTTGTCCGGCTGGGGATCCGCCATGATCTCGATGATCCGCTTGTCAATGAAGACACTGAGCGTCAGGATATTGCTTCGCAGATCCACCGGCAGCGGATTGTCCGGCCGGGCCAGCTCCGATTGCAAAATGCTCCAAAGGGCTTGATTGGTGCGCAGCGCTTCGGCCAGTCTCGCTTCGCGATCCGGCGCGTTCCACTCTTTTCGGCATTGATCCAACAAAAGGGCGCAGCGCGTCAAGGCGGCGGCTTCAATGTCGCGTCCCGAAAGTTCTCTGGTGTTTTGAGCGGTTCTATAAGCTTCGATTTGTTGAGCGGCGTACACGGTTGACAAGCTCCTTTTCGTATTCGATGAGTTTTTTCGTTTTTTTCAGCGCCTGGTAGAGCCGGTCGTTTAAGATATCGTTGCTGATGTCCTGGATGAGCGGCTTTGTGCTCGGCGCCGCTTGGGTGACATCCTTGACCAGATCCCAGTAGACTTTATGGTGCTCCGCAAGGTTTTTGCCGTCGACATACATCAGTTGAATGGCAAAATAAATACGTTTGCAGGGCGTATCGGCCGACGTCAACGTCAAAATGTCTTTTTCACGCAGAATCGGCACATCGTTTTCAAGCGCAAATGTGCTTTTGGCATCACCATTGGTGATGACCGCGCCGCCCAAAATGAATTTTTCGTGCGGCTTGAGCGTAATTTTCAGGGTCATGGCGTATCAGATCTCCAGTGCCAGAATGGTGCCGGGCCTCAGTTCTTTTTTCACGGCGGCCCTTTCCTTGACCAGAGTATCCCTGACCGACAGAAGTTTGTCAAGCGTATCGGCGATGTCCGAATCGGTCGATTCAGGCGAAAGCGTTTTGGCGGAGGAGGCCAGCTGCTTCAGCGCCGGATCGACTGGCGCCTTTCCGATATCCTCCCCGATGCCTTTGATCTCCATGATCATATCCATTCTCTGGTACGTGGCGATCGG
>CAZPTW010000367.1:0-3712 GCA_964589235.1 uncultured Smithella sp.
GCTATCCAGCGCCGGCCGGTTATCCAGGTCGTCGGTGAATGCCGACGGCGATAACGCCAGGCCCGACATCCGGGCCTCGTAGAACATTTCCTCCACCCTCGCCCGGTACTTTGCCAGCACCGCATTGATCCGCCCTTCCCGCTCCCGATCGCGCGGGATCCTGCATTGCTGCTTTACCGGATCCCACTCCGATTCTGAAACGTACAAATCCATCCGGATCCGCACCCGCATGCCGCCCAGAAAGGCCTGGAGCATCACTCCGTACGTGCCATCAGCAAGCCGGTGGTCCTTTCGGAGGATGAATTTGTAGGTGTATTTGATCATTCTGTGGCGCGTAGTTATGGCGTAAATGTGGCGTGATCCCCGAAAAAAGAAGGCTGACAATCATTGATTATCAGCCTGTTATATCGGGTTTTACCCCCTTAGGTGGTACCTCCCAGAATCCAAACCAAGCATATAACCACCTAAACGCCAATTACTTATATCAATTAAAAAATATCCTGTGGCGTATTTCTGGCTTTTTTTACGACACAGAAAAAACTAAGAATCTCATAACAGGTTGATATTCAGCAATAAACGCAAAACAGCATAAAAATTCATTGGGGCGGTATGTCACATCTTTGTTTTTGCAGTCTCGATAAATCCCAGGAAAGTCTCCATATCGCCCAGGGTTAAAAAAACTGTTGCTTTCCGGTATTTATCAATATCGAGGAATGGCGTCCAGCGCCGCTTCTCCAGGTCGTAATAAGCCCCGCAGACAACGCCAGTACGGCTGATGAAAACCACCTCCGTATAAACATCACGGCTGGTTGGAAATACATCATTCTGCATGGCTTTGATCGATTTGATCAATCCGTCGATCTCATCCGAATCGATCACCGCCGTTTTTGTATCCGATGTATAAGCCGTCCTTACGGTATATTCAAACCGAATCGAACTCACCGATTTTCCGGAAAGAAGATCCTTCACCTTGAACACCTTTATTTCCACCCCTTTTACCATGCCGATATCAACGAACTGCTTCTCCAAAAGCAAGCCAGCCTGACGGGAGAACATTTCCGTCTCACTGACATTTTTATCGCTCATTTCCTGGCCAGAAGCAGCAAATGCGGCCAGGAGCAAAAAACTAAAAATCCAGGGTTTCATATCCTTCGAAGTTTAATGTACAATCATCGTGAAAGCAGCCACAACACGATAGCCACCAGTATGACGAAAAAAATAATGTCTTTCCAGTAGCCATAGGTATCCTCTTTCGTCGGCTCGGCAGGTGGCGGCTCATCTGCCAGTTCCGCTTCAGCCATCTTATGCAAAACAGCCAATGTGGCCCTGCAATCCCCAACTCCCGTATTATCCCGGCCTGGCAAAGCGGGATTACGGTGGCCACTGAATTTCACATATTGCGCCTTCACATCAATGCAGTTAAGCCCTATCTCATCGCTGGTTAGCCCTTCATTAAGATAGGTCTGCTTCACCATGCCGCCGTGAAAGGGCGCATTGTAACTGAGAAACATTTTTGCATCCGCAATCGGCCTGAGCATTTCATACACCTCTTCAAAAAAAGGTGCATCCTTCAGATCGCTTATTGAAACCGTGCAGATAGGTTGCATCGGAAGAAATCCGACGCTTGCTCAATGGTTTCACCCTTGTATTGATGAGCATGACACGATCCAGGTCCATCACCGCCAGGTACACGATCACATCAGAATCGTCCAACCCCGTAGTTTCGGTGTCAAAAATCACATAACCGTCTTTCCGATCCAAAACGCCCCTAGCCCACCGAATAGCCTCGTTACGGTTTAGAATGATTTCTCTTTCTGTAGTAGTCATCAGATTATAGGTTTGTTTAGAATCAAGTCTTCAATCGCTTAACCTCAGCCTCTAATGCTGCGATTCGTTGTTCATGCTCATTTAGCAATTGCCTGAGAGATGAGAGAGGATCGCCTTTCCCTGATTCATATCTCGTTATAGCCTCCGAAACAACATCACTGTAACCTTCATTTTCATCAGACAAAAACGGAGACCCTACCCCAAATTGAAGCCAGTGCTGGTTAACTAGAGGAAAGGCTTGTTTTATCTGGTATATCCTTGATAAACTGATTGGTCTATATCCAGATAGGAGATGTGATACAGTAGATTGGTTAATACCTGTTCTTCTTGAAAGTTCTTTCCGACTGATATTCAAGGTTTTGAGGAGGTGCTCAAGGCGAGGGATACGTTGGGCCTCCTGTTCTGTCATTTAAAAAGTTTACCGGTGATAAATTTTTTTTGATAAAATACTTGCGTTGATTTTATCATTGATATATATTTGTCCGAAAATTACACACAAGTTCAATATGGAGGCAAAAAAAATTCACGAATTGATAATGGGCTATGGCTTATTGGATGCCTTACAGAACAGGCTAAATGTCGTTATCTCAGGAGGTATTGCGAGAAGCACGATATACAAAGCATTCCAAGTTGGGCCCAAAACCCCGCGTACGAAAATGGTATTGCAAGTAGCTGAGACCGTCATTGCTGAACATGAGAAGAATGTCGCTGAGGCCGTTATTGCGCTATCTTGATTTCATTTGGTTTATGGATTTGCCAGCCCCCGGCGCAAGTTGGGGGCTGTTTCCCGAAAACCGGAAAATAAACGGGGCGGCAAACGAGCCGCCCAGTCAACCCAAGGCGGGGTTATCAAGTAGACGCCGGCGCTTCTCGGCGCCGGCAATTTTGACTTTTCATGAGATTCACGGGAACCAGCCCGGGGCAAATGAGCCCCGGGCACTTCTCGGGAAGAGAAAAAATAGTCCTCAGTTCAGGGGATGCTCTTGTTTTCAACACGCCCGGGCGCATGAGCCCGGGCCTATTCAATGTCAGATGTCAGCCGCCTCCCAGGCGGCACAATGCTTCAGGCCCCGGGCAAATGAGCCCGGGGATATATTCAAGAAACGATTCTGTTTAGAATGAACTGGCAGCCCGATGCAACATCGCCTGCCTTTTTTACCCAACAAAAAACCCCCGTTGAGCGATCAACGAGGGTACTCGATAGTTTCAAACATGCCGGAATCCGGAGCCGCTTCTTGCCAGAAATGCTCCGGACCCGGCACAAAACACTACAAAAGTATGGAATTTGGTACGAATTCACAACCACCGGGCTATTTAGCCCAAAACTCAACTACAATGTGGTCGACACCACGAAGTGAAGAACAACGGAGATACTTCTCCAAACACGCTCCCAAGAGGCGTGTCTACGGCCTGATCCAGACCGCATTGCAGGGGATCCACGGCGTCCTTGCATTTGCGGCGTGGTTTGCCGTATTCACGTGGGCCTTCGACAAGGCGCCCGTACTTCAGCCTGCCGCGCCATATCTCGCCGCTATGCTGCTCCTGGTTTTTCACGTGCTGTTCCGAGTAACCTGGTCTACCTATTGGTACGACAGGCTTGACGACGATGATCGCACCGACAGCTCAATTTTTATTCCATTGGCCATCATGGCCGTACTCCTATTCACGGAAAGTCAGGGAGCCAAACTGTTCCTGCAGGGGCAGGTGAAGCCGGCCAGCATTCAGGGCACAGAGCATATCTACAACCGCCACCAGCAACAAACCGCGTCGATCGACCAGGCCTATCGGCAGCAATGTGCCGATATCGCCGCCGTATTCAAGGCAAAGGCTGATGCTGCGGCCCTGCCCTACCAGAACAAGATCAACGCGCTCAAGCGCCGGCGGG
>CAZPTW010000368.1:0-3708 GCA_964589235.1 uncultured Smithella sp.
TGGATGATCTTGTGCTTAATAAAATGCGTCCTGTGCTGGGTATTTGTGTCGGTATGCAAATCATGGCCAGACGCAGTGATGAAGGAGCGATACCGGGGCTAGGCTGGATAAAAGCTGATGTGCGAAAATTGAACAATAGGTCTTCATCAAATAAAAAAATCTTGTTGCCCCATATGGGGTGGAATGATGTCTATCCCGTGAATAAAACAACCTTGTTTAGACGTCTTGACGCACCATGTTTCTATTTCCTGCACTCTTATTATTTTGCACCGGATGACGATGGATGCATGCTTGCCAAAACAGATTACAACGGTTATTTCGCATCAGCGGTGCAGTCTGGAAATATCTTCGGTGTGCAGTTTCATCCTGAAAAAAGTCATATGTGCGGCATGCAACTTTTGAAAAATTTTAGTGAATTGTAATATATGCTACGTCCGCGAATTACTCCTTGTTTGCTTGTCAAGGATGGTGGGTTGGTGAAAACGGTCAAATTTGGCCAACCCAAGTACGTCGGAGATCCGATCAATGCTGTACGGATCTTTAATGAAAAAGGTGTTGATGAGCTTATCGTAGCCGATATTGATGCCACCGCACAGGCGCGCGAACCGGACTACAAGATGATTGCCAACCTCGCCGCTGAATGTCGGATGCCACTATGCTATGCCGGTGGTGTGCAAACGGCTGAACATGTTGAAAGAATTGTGAGCTTAGGTGTTGAAAAAGTTGCTATCGGCAGTGCGGCGGTTAAAACACCGGAATTGATTTCCGAAGCGGCCAAGCGGGTGGGGAACCAAAGCATTGTGGTCGTAATGGATGTGAAAAAATCAGGTTTATTAAGACGCTATGAATTATTTACGCATAATGGCGCTCGTCCGACGGGTTATCATCCGGTAGATTTTGCTAAAAAGGTAGTGGCTTTAGGCGCCGGCGAAATCCTGATAAATTCTATTGATCACGATGGCGTGATGAAGGGATATGATTATAATTTAATCGATCAGGTTTATCATGCCGTTAGTCTGCCAATATCAGTCGTTGGTGGGGCTGGTAGTATAAACGATATCGAAAAATTGATTAGCCGTTATGGAATTATTGGCGCTGTGGCTGGTAGCATTTTTGTTTTTAAGGGTAAATATCGGGCTGTTTTAATTAATTATCCAAGCAGGTTAGAGAAAGATGCAATCATAAGAACAGTAACTAGTAACGAGTGACGAGTGATAAGTAAAATATAGGCCATGGGCGATGGGCGATAGGGAAAGAAGAAGTCAGAAAATACGGGGGGGCGATGTTTAAGAATAAAATTTTATTAATCACCGGCGGCACTGGCACATTCGGCAATGCCGTATTGCGGCGCTTTTTGGGGACGGAAATCAAAGAGATCCGGGTGTTCAGCCGGGACGAAAAAAAACAGGAGGATCTGCGCGTTTCACTGGCCAATCCCAAGGTGAAATTCTTCATTGGCGATGTTCGCGATTACGACAGTATCCTGCCTGCCATGCAGGATGTAGATTATGTTTTTCATGCGGCGGCGCTCAAGCAAGTGCCGTCCTGCGAATTTTTCCCTCTGGAAGCGATCCGCACCAACGATCTGGGGGCGGAAAATGTGATGAACGCCGCCTTGGCGAGCGGTGTGAAGAATGTCATCGTGCTCAGTACGGATAAGGCGGTTTACCCCATCAATGCCATGGGCATGTCCAAAGCTCTGATGGAGAAGCTAATGGTTGCCAAAGCGCGGATGTATGGGGACAAAAAAACGGTTTTCTGCGGGACACGCTACGGGAATGTGATGGCCTCGCGCGGCTCCGTCATTCCGCTTTTTATTCACCAAATTCAGACCGGCGTGCCGCTGACCGTGACCGACCCGAATATGACACGCTTCATGATGACGATTGACGACGCTGTCGATCTGGTTCTCTATGCCTTTCAAAACGGCGACCCCGGCGATATTTTTGTTCAGAAAGCGCCGGCGGCAACCATCGGTGTTCTGGCTGAGGCCCTGCTTAAGTTGTTCAATGCGAAAAATGAAATTCGGATTATCGGAACGCGCCACGGCGAAAAGCTCTATGAAACGCTCCTGAACCGGGAAGAAATGGCCAAAGCCGAAGATATGGGGGATTATTTCCGTGTTCCCGCCGATGTTCGAGACTTGAATTATAACTGCTATTTTGTCGAGGGGCAAGAAGAGGTGTCTCTGAAAGAAGATTACAATTCCCACAATACCGCGCGGCTTGATGTTGATGGGATGATGAAGCTGTTGCTCAAGCTTGACATCATTCAGAGGGCTTTCAAAGGGGCGAAGATAGGGAAGTGACGGGGAAACAGTAACGAGTGACGAGTGACGAGTGACTGGAGAAAAATAAATGAAAGTATTGGTGACAGGGGCAAAGGGGTTTGTCGGGCGGAATCTGGTGGTGATGTTGGGCGCTCTGCCGTCTGTTGAGTTAATTGGATATGATTTGGATGATCCGAAATCTGTTTTAGATAAAGGGTTGGCAACGGCAGATGTAGTTTATCATCTGGCGGGCGTTAATCGGCCGGAAAATCCAGAAGAATATGCCCTTGGGAATACCGGATTTACGCAAGCGATTTGTGAAGCTCTTCTCAAGCTCAAACGAAAGCCCCTGGTGATTTTATCCTCATCGATTCAGGCGGAGCTGGATAATCCGTACGGGAAAAGCAAGCGTGGCGCTGAAAGTGCCGTTCTGCAATTTGCGGAAGATTCGGGGGCGCGCGTTTTGATTTTCCGGCTGAAGAATGTGTTCGGCAAATGGTGCCGCCCGAATTACAATTCCGCCGTTGCAACATTCTGCCACAACATCGCCCGAAATCTTCCCATTACGATCTCTGACCGAACAAACGTTGTTAATCTGGTTTATGTGGATGATGTGTGCTCGGCGATGATGGAAGCAGCCGGGCTCGCGCAGCCGCCTTATAAACATTTTCTATCCGGCACGGATTCCCCTTATGCCGAAGTGAATCCGTCCTTCAAAATGACACTGGGTGAATTGGTCGATACGATTCGAGCCTTTAAAGACACAAGATCATCTTTACAGGTTCCTGCGTTTAACGACCCTTTCATTTATCGGCTCTACGCCACGTACCTTTCTTATTTGGAAGAATCGAATTTCTCCTACAATCTGGACATCAAAACAGACCATCGCGGCTGCCTGGCGGAATTCCTGAAGTCGCCATCCTTTGGTCAGATCTTCGTTTCCCGCACCAAACCCGGCATTACTCGTGGCAATCACTATCATCACACCAAAACGGAGAAGTTTCTGGTGGTGGAGGGGGAGGCGATTGTGAGGCTTAGGAAGATAGGGAAAAGTAACGAGTTACGTGTAACAAGTGAGCAGTCACTGGTGATTGAGTATCGGGTGAAGGGTGAAGAGTTTCGGGTGGTGGATATTCCGCCGGGATATACTCATTCGATTGAAAATGTCGGGACGGGCGAATTGGTAACGCTTTTCTGGGCGAATCAGGTCTTTGATCCGGAAAAGCCGGACACCTTTTTTGAAGAAGTAACGAGTAACGAGTAACAAGTGACGAGTGATGAGTGGCAGATGATGAGTGATGAACAGAAAATAAGAACTCATAAAGATCTAGTTGTTTGGCAAAAAGCGATAGATGTGGTTGTAGATATTTATAGAATGACTAAATCCTTTCCCAAGGAAGAGGTTTACGGATTGGTGTCTCAGATGAGAAGGGCGGCTG
>CAZPTW010000369.1:0-3694 GCA_964589235.1 uncultured Smithella sp.
GGACGAAATCAGGCTGCTTAAGCGATTGGCGATCATCGACGGGGTTGTTTTCTGGGTGGCGGCGCCCTTCACGAACGACGGGTCTTTGTACTGGACGATGATTTGATCACAGCCCCGGCGGGCCGGAGAAATTGTCTTGACGATCAAAGGGTTGAAGCGATCATCGATCCATGCGGGGCTCGGCTGCGCCAAAATGGGGAGCAAAACGATCGCCATGATGAGAGATCGATATCCGAAGGACTTGAATTTCAAAGATGGGACCTCGACAATCTTTGGTTTCGGCGCCTCCATGGGCCATGGGGGTCAAGCCCCCCTTTTATCGGGCATTGACGGCCTTGCAATCGGAAATGAGGTGCATTTCGGGAGATGAGCTCCTCATGAATCACCGTCCTTCTTTGAGAGATGACCGGAAAGTTACTGAAAAATAACCGAGTTTTTTGAGACGAGACGGCATCAAACGCCCGAACCAACCTTGAATGTAATCCTTTTTCGATATTGTCAGTCCTTTGGCAATATCCATATCCTATCGGCGCTCATCATACGTTGTCTGGATCTGATTGTCAATTCGGAGATACGCCATCGCAAAAGCACGTCAAGCCACGACAGGCGCCACGCTCATTGCCGCGTCTTCGTTTAACGTTTTTTCGAGAGATGACTTCATGAGACTGTCGATGTGTTGATTCTCTTGAAGATCCGTTTATTGGTTTTTTCCTTCCTCTTGCTCGTGTTTTTCCGTCGGCTCTTTCTCGAAATCTTTGGTTTCCGGCTTCGGCTTGATCTTTTCCTTTTTATCCTGGGGCTGCGCTGTCGCCTTGTGGTCCCATTTTTTTTGTCCGTTTTGCAACACTCGATCGGCCGGCACCAACGCGAAAACCGACTGACCGATCAGCAAAAGCCCAACTACACAACCCATCACGCGGCCTAACCTTCCCACGCTATTCCCTCCTTCCCAGAATCTGCACCGCCAGATCGTTGAACGCCACCGCGTTGTCCCCTGTGAGATTGCCCATCCCATGCAGCGTGATTTCCGGCCGGGTGGAAGGGTAGGAAGACAGCGTAAACTCCGAGGTGCGGATGGTCGCCCGATCGCTTTGCAAAACCGCAACCGCGCCGGGTGGGTTGCCGCCGCTCGTTTCATCGGCGACGAGCGACGAATTGACGACCCATGTCACCACCTTCCCTCCATACGTCTGCGGACTGGCGCTCAGCAGCGTAAAGTAGTCGTATGTGGTCGGCCGGCTGGGTAACGTTCCCCCATTTTCGCGCCAAACCACATTGCCGTCCACCACCGTCGCTCCGCTCGAAACGGGCCAAGACGGCTCCAGAATGCCAGACGTGCCCCCCGTGGTGCAGCGGTAGGAGTGTTGCTGATTGTCGGAAGCCAGCCGATTGGAAGGAATCACGATATGACCGACCGAATACGGTGTTTGGGAAAACCAATACATATAAGACCAGTATGTCCAAGCCGGATTGGTCCCTGAATAAGACTCGAAATAATTGGACGGCCACAGAGGGAACTGGCTGGCGCTGCACTTCGGCAAATAACCCCCCCGATTGACATTGGTCAGCGTCGAATCCAACCCCCTCGTCCCGGAAGTCCTCGTCGAGTTGGTCGACGGGTCCGCGTAAAAAATCTTAATATCGTTGTACCTTTGAGAACCGAAAACCTTGTCCTCCACACGCACCAGGATCGAAACGTTGTCGGTCATGGCGTTGGAATCATAAGAGGCTTGATCCCCGATCACCTTGGGATCGTTCATCTGGCTTATCGTGCCGCCGACCTGTCCCATGTCGGCATACGCAAGCCAGCTTCTTCGTTCCACCCCGCCGATCACCTCTTGCCGCCATAACACCAAAAGGAGCCTGCTGCGCAGGCTGTTCCCCGCGCCCGGCTTGATGGAATGGGGAAGATAATCGAGATTGCTTGTGCAATTGGTTTGTCCGTTGAAGTTGATAAAGCTGACGCCGTAACCCTCATATTTGCCGGCGGTCGCGCTTTCACGCCACCTTACATTCACGCCTTGAGCGGCGTACGTCAAATCTCTATACCACCCCATTTTCACTTGGACATCGTAGGACACGTTTCCGTACGTCGCCCAGGTCTCCCGAAGCGCCGCGGTGGAGGTTGTTTTCAAGGGGACGATCAGCGCGCCGATCTTGCAGCTCGTGTTCTCCGGATCGCTGATCAACGTGTATTTTTGAAATGACGCCCATATCGACGTGCAGCCGCTGCTGTCGACGTAAGTATAGGACCGGACATTGGTGCCGGTTGTGTTCAAGTTCGATAAAAGGCTGTCAAAGGAAGCGGTCAATACCGTCGTATTGGTTCTGGGAAGACCGCCTTCCGTGGGATACGCCTGGATATTGGTATCCCACGTGTAAACCGTCAAGGTTTTTTGCGCGGACCAAGCCGTTGAACAAACCATCAGCCCCGCCAGGATCAACAGAACGCTTGTCATTTTCATGGGCTTATTTGCTTGAACCTCCCCATTTTTCCATGGTCTGCACCCCCCCGTGGCGGAAGACGAAAACACGGCGATTCTCTTTATGAAGTTGCTGCAGGAACACCGGAAGGAACACGAAACCGTCAGCGGAAAAAATTGCAGAAACCACACTACATTATCGCCATCAGTCTAGAACAATCACGAGAAATTGTAAAGATCGAAGGTGAACGATGATGACCGCGGACCAATCAAGCGACATCTTCTCTTTGAAAACGCCAAAGCAACAAGACACAAAGAAGAATCACGTACGCCGTCACATTGAAGAGCGAATAAAGGGGGAAAAAGCCGACGGGCTCGTCTCTGCCGATGAGGGCCCCGGCAAATTGCTGCACCCCCAAGAGTTTGGGCCAAATATAATACAGGAGCGTCCAACCGCTCAAATCCGTCCATGTCCCGGTGAATGGCGTCACGGTCCGCCCCATGACACTTTGACTGACGGCAAACATGCCATCGAGCACGAAACTGACACCGCCGACGCCCATGACCGCCAAAAAAGCCATGATGTCCGACATGACCAGCGACAATAAAAGAACGGCCAGCACCACAAAGAGGAGATTGAGGGCTAAGAAAAGCGAACCGGCCAAAAACACCGGCATGACCGCTTTCAAATGGAAAAAGGCCAGAAGAAAAACCAGCAGGTGCAAGAGGAACATGAAGGCGATCGATAAGCCCCACAACCCTAAAACTTTGCCCACGATATACTGCCGGCGCGTGATCGGTTTGGACAGGATGCATGACAACATCCCCTCGTCCCGGTCGCGCCCAAGCGCGCGCATGGAAAGCAGTCCGGAAAGAATCGCCGCCCCGGCGGCAATCAGGTGAAACATCGTCTTCGAGACGACCAGGATAACGCTTTCAGCGTCGAGCGGTCGGCCATTCACCACAAAGCTCCCGGTGTAGCAACCGCGAACCAGAAAGACAGCCAAAACGCAGACGATGAACATTCCGATAAAACTTTTCCGGCGGACTTCGTCCGTCAGCGTATATCTCGCAATGGTGAGAACAGGGGCGCTCGCGTTGGACATGATTCGATCAACCTTTCACCAGTCTGACAAAGACATCTTCCAGGGTCTCTCCGTCTTGGACGAGTTCGGAAATGGACGCTTTCACCACCAGCTTCCCCCGGTTGATGACGGCGGCGTTGTCGCATATTTTTTCGACTTCCGACAAGAGGTGGGAGTTGAGAAAAA
>CAZPTW010000370.1:0-3693 GCA_964589235.1 uncultured Smithella sp.
CTGGCCCGAACGCTTAAACGGCCGCCTCGGTAATCTCTCATCCAGTTTTTATCCACCTTGAGTATCTCGGGGTCGATCACCGGCGTCACTAACTTCGCCGTCACGCCGGTCATCCGCAGCCGCAGCCGCGGTGCGCCCTTGCCGCTTTTATTGGCGTTATAAAGCGTCATATGGTTGTTGAGCTTGACGCTTTGAGCGTTCCCGGACTGAACCGCCTTGACGGCATTGTTCATTTTCATTTGGGCCGCCGCCGCTTCAACGCCTTGTCTTCCCTGATTGAGATTCCCCAGAATACTTTCCGGACTAAAGGCCGCATCCTTCACATATTCGCCAAGACCGCCGCCTTTGCCTGGTCTGTCGTTCAGGTAATCCGTCAGCCACCCGCCATCCGTGATTTTCTTCGCGAAGCGGGAAGCCAATGTCCTGGCCAATATCGGATCCAGAGCAAAATCGCCTTCGATCGGCTGACGGGAAACGTTCCAGGCATCCGCGCTATAAATCCCCGGCGTTTTACCAATCATGCCGATGTTGGGCGTGTTTTGCAGCATTTCCCCATAACCGATAAGTTTCTGGTATTCATGGATCTCTTTCTTCAAAAGCAGCGCCTGGTACCTGGCTTCCTCTTGCATGGGCGATTTTGGCAGCGTCATTTTCGCTCCTTTTATTATGCTTTCCGGTCCCGATTGAAAATACGCATGCCCTCCGCTGTTTATCAGAGGGCATGCGAAACACCCGCCGGCAATTTCAGTTTCTTTCTATCTCGGCACAGCCCAGGAGTCTTCGGATTCGATTCCGTCGGGTTCCCAGGTCCATTTGATTTTCTTGTAGGTGAACGAGACCTTCTCCATGTGACGGTAGGGCTCGTTGGGGGGAAGGAAGGCCACCGGCATGCTGGGCTCCATCGCCACGACAATGGCGTCCTCCAGCACGTGCGTGAAATAATGCTCCTCCGACCCCTGCTTGTTGATCCGGTACCATTTGAGAGTAACGTTCTTCAGATGCTCGCCGGTGCAGAGCGCCTGATAAAGTTTGGGCGAACTCTTATCGTACTCCTTCATGATCGTCAAAGGCCCATGAATCCTCTTCCCGCTGCCCAGGCCTGACTGCGGATCTCGCGGAATGTGAATGTCGTGATCCATCGCATAAACCAGAATGGTCCCTTCTCTCCCCTGCATGTCGCAGGAACCGTCGATCTTTCCCTGTTTTTCTCCTGTCAATGTCAAATGTGCTGGTAGTGGCATTTGCTTTTTTCCCCTTTCTAATATTTAGTGTATTGAAAATGCTCTCGCGACCGAAATCGCGCAAATCATCTCCGGCTGTGATACTTGTTTTATCTTGCTTCAAAAAAGAGTTGAGTTGATTTTGGGTTAATTGCTTATAAATATGGCAGCCTGAGGTGTCAAGACATACATGTCTTTGCAATAAAAAAATATTTCATCTTGAAATAGGCTGCCTTTCCTTTTATCACCACGTCTTCGGTATCCGCAGGATCCATAATGCTTCCGCGCTTCGCGCGATACCGCATCTAAAAACAGTCTTGCATGTCAAGCTTCTTCGTTTGTGTCGCTCTCGAGAAAAAAGTGAATGGCATGTATCGTTATTCTATTCTTTGTCGAGTTTGCCCACAAGCGACAGAGTAAAATAGGCTCCCATGTATTTGAAATGCGGACGCACCTTCAAACTCACGCGGTACCAGCCCGGTTCGCCTTCCACATCCTCCACGGTGACTTGCGCTTGGCGCAGAGGCCTCCGGCTGCGAACACCCGGCAGGGGACTGTCCATATCGGCCACGTATTGGCGGATCCACTGGTTTAGTTCCGCCTCCAGATCCACCCGCTCTTTCCATGTGCCGATGTTTTCCCGTTGGATGACTTTTAAATAATGAGCCATGCGACTGACAATGAATATATAAGGCAATTGCAATCCCAGCTTATAGTTGAGTTCAGCTTCCTTGTCCTCTTTGCTGATGCCGAAGTATTTTGGCTTTTGACAGGAGTTGGCGGAGAAAAAAGCCGCATTGTCGCTTCCCTTGCGCATCGTGAGCGCTATGAAGCCTTCCTCAGCCATCTCAAATTCTCGCCTCTCGGAAACAAGCACTTCAGTGGGAATCTTGGTCTGGAGAGCGCCCATGGCCTCATAGTGGTGAAGGGGCAAATCGAGCACCGCCCCCCCGCCTTGCGGGCCGATGATGTTGGCACACCAACGATAATTGGCAAAACTTTCGTGAATCAAGCTGGCCAACGCGAAGGCGGCATTGCCCCAGAGATATTTCTCATGTCCACCGGCGACATCTTCGATGTAATAAAAGCTTTTCACGGAGGCATCTTCAGGGCCATAGGGCAGACGAAGTGAAAAGCGAGGCAGCGTAAGCCCGACATAACGGGCATCCTCCGACTCCCGGAAAGACTGCCATTTGATGTACTGGGGGCCTTCCAAGATGGATTTGATGTCCTTGAGATTCGGAAGCGACGTGAAATTTTCCAAACCGAAAAATTGCGGACTTACGGCGGCGATAAAAGGGGCATGCGCCATACCGGCGACGGCGGCTGTGTATTGAAGGAGCTTGATATCATGAGGGGATGCATCGAATTCATAATTTCCGACGATCACGCCGTATGGTTTGCCTCCGAATTGGCCGTATTCGTTGGTATAGATTGTCTTATAAAGGCCGGATTTTGGGATTTCCGGTGCGTCTTCAAAGTCGGAAAGCAAATCCGCTTTCGAAACATTGAGTATTTCTACCTTGATGTTTTCGCGAAAGTCGGTCCGATCCACCAAGAATTTCAGACAACGCCAGGCGGATTCAAGCTTTTGGACCTCTTCATGATGTAAAATTTCATCCACCTGGGCGCTCAATTTCTGATCGATGGCCGCGATCATGTGATCGACCAAGGTTTTGGAGACTTTCGTCGATTCTTTTCCCGGAACGAGAAGCTCCGACAATAAAACTTCCACGCCCCGACGTGTCAAGGCATAGGCGTCGTTACCCGGTTGCAGTTTTGTGGTCTGAATGACGTCTTCTAGAAGAGACGATTCTTTTGCGTTTTCTATCTCGGTGCTTTTCAATGCTTCTTCATGTCTGCTCATATGGCCCCCTCTCTACTGCTCAATGCCGATTTCGGCCAAAAGCCTTACTCTCGCGCTTTCGTTCGAAACCAATTCTTGAATTCTTCTTCGAAACGCCGGAACATTGGCCAAAGGCCCTTTGAGAGCTCTCAACGCTTCACGCAAATCCAGAAGCCTTTTGAGTTCAGGGACGGCCTCGACGATCGCATCGGGACTGAAATCTTTTAAGGATTCGAGCTTCAAGGTAATATTCATTTCGGCATCTTCCTGGGCGGAAAGACGATCGGGCACCGTTATATTGATCTGGATCCCCTGTGCTTTCATGACGTCATTGAAATTGTCTTTGTCCACGCTGATGGGATCCCGAGCCTCTAGCGGTCGGTCGTCGGGTCTCCCGGTAAAATCACCGATCACCAGTGTTTTCAATGGGAGTTCGACATCTTCCTTCGCATCTCCCACAGAGGCGCGGTAAACAATATTGACTCTTTCTTTCGGTGCGACGGTCATCTCTTTCCCCATGGTCTTCCTCCTCTTTCTGCGGTTTTGTCAATTTTTGCCAAGTCGTATCATCTCGGCCATATCAATGCAGGCGATACGGTGTAAAATATCCGTCGCCTTGGCCTTCAT
>CAZPTW010000371.1:0-3677 GCA_964589235.1 uncultured Smithella sp.
GATGGGCGGCATTTTGATCATTTTTGCCGTGGTGGTGGCGACGCTGCTTTGGTCGAATCTCTCCGTTTACTATGTCTGGCTGGCGCTTTTGGTGACGGTCGGCTATGGCCTGATCGGTTTCATGGATGATTACAGCAAACTCGCCGGAAAAAGCTCCCGCGGTCTTTCAGGGAAAAAGCGGTTGACGGCGGAAATCGTCATCGCTTTGTTTGTCGGCTTGATTTTATATTTCAAGCCGGGCTTCAACGCGCAGATCACGGTCCCCTTTTTCAAGACGGTTTTGCCCAACATTGGATGGGGGTACGTGGTGTTGACGGTTTTTGTGATCGTCGGGGCGGCCAACGCCGTTAATCTGACCGACGGCCTCGACGGTTTGGCCACCGGTCCCGCGGCGATTTGCTTTGCCACGTATGTGTTTTTTGCCTACTTCGCGGGGAATATCAAGGTCGCCCAATATCTGCAGATCCCTTACGTGCCGGGGGTGGGAGAACTGTCGGTCTTTTGCGGAGCGCTGCTCGGCGCGGCCATCGGTTTCTTGTGGTTTAACGCCTACCCGGCGGAAATATTTATGGGGGACGTCGGTTCACTGTCGATGGGGGGAGCTTTAGGGGCCGTCGCGATCATGACCAAGCAGGAAATTTTACTGGCGATCGTCGGTGGCGTGTTTGTCATGGAAACTTTTTCCGTGATTTTTCAGGTCGGCTACTTCAAGCTGACGGGCGGCAAGCGGATTTTCCGCATGGCGCCGATCCATCATCATTTTGAACTCAAGGGGTGGGCCGAGCCCAAGGTGATCGTCCGCTTTTGGATCATTTCGATTCTGCTTGCGCTTATGGCGATCATCACCCTGAAATTGCGTTAAAGAGGAGATATGGTGTTTCAAGGAAAAAGAATTGCGGTCATCGGGATGGGAAAAACCGGCGTCGCCGTCGCGGGCTTCTTGGGAAACCGCGGGGCCTCCGTGGTGGTCGCGGATGAGAAACCGGTCGACCAATGGGCGACAAACAACGCGGCGATCGCCAGGCAAAGCTGGCTTTCCCTCGGGCCGTACAGCCCCGATGTCTTAAAGGACGTCGATGCCGTCGTGCCGTCTCCGGGCATTGCGCCGCGGTCAGACATTCTTTTGGCGGCAAGGGCAAGGCACCTTCCGGTTTTGAGTGAAATCGAGCTTGCGTATCGCTTCATCCGCGTGCCGATCATCGCGGTGACCGGCACCAACGGAAAGACGACCACGACCACCCTTCTGGGCGAACTCCTTCGACGGTCCGGAAAAAAGGTCTTCGTCGGTGGAAATATCGGGACCCCTTTGATCGACTATGCCGGCCGGCCGCAGACGGATGATTTGATTGTGGCGGAAATCAGCAGTTTTCAGCTCCAGTGGATTGAAACCTTCCGCCCGCATGCCGCGATGCTTTTGAACATCACCTGCGATCACGTCGATTATCACGGGTCGTTTGAGGAATACCGGCGGGTGAAATGCCGCATTTTTGAAAATCAGCAGGAAAGCGATCTGGCGATTCTCAATGCCGACGACGACACGCAAAGGCATCTTCCGCCGCGACTTCGCGCGCGAGTGGTTTCTTTCAGCTCGTTGAAAAAGCTTGACTCGGGCATTTTCCTCGACGACCAAGCGATTGTCTACCGCCCATCCGGCGGAAGCGAGGAACGTTACCCGCTTGAAATGATCAAGCTCCCGGGACGGCACAATGTGGAAAACATTATGGCGGCCGTTGTCGCCGCGCGTTTTTGCGGCTGCTCACCCCAACACATTATCGAAACGGTCTCGGATTTCAAAGGCCTGCCTCACCGGATCGAGTTTGCCGGGGAAAAAAACGCCGTCAAGTTTTATGATGACTCGAAAGGGACGAATGTCGATGCTGTCGTCCGGGCGCTGGAAACGTTCAACAATCCCGTCATCTTGCTTTTGGGGGGGCGCGACAAGGATGGAAATTTTGAGGTGCTCAAACCGCTTCTGGGACGTAAAGCCAAGCAAGTTGTTTTGTTCGGTGAAGCGCGCGAGCGAATAGAAGGGCAGATCGGCCGAGACGTGCCGGTCGTGAAGGAGGAGACGCTCAAAGCAGCGACGCTTCGAGCCTATCGGGAGGCCCAACCGGGGGATGTGGTCTTGTTGTCTCCGGGATGCGCCAGTTTTGACGAGTTTCGAGATTACAAGGAACGTGGGGATCGTTTCAAGGAAGTGGTCGAGGGGCTTTAAATGGAGTCAGCCGTCAAAAGAGAAACCAATGCGCCGGATATCGTCCTGCTTCTGGTGACGTTGTTTCTGGTGATGGTGGGGTCCGTGATGATTTATTCGTCGAGTTCCATTCTGGCGTTGGAAAAATACAAGGACGGACTGCATTTTCTCAAAAAGCACCTGGCTTTTGTCGTGATCGGCTTGGTCGTCATGATGGGGATGCTGAAGATGCCCTATGAAAAACTCAAAAAAGTGGCCTATCCCGGCGTGATGCTGTCGGTGGTTCTTTTGCTGCTTCTTTTGATTCCGCCCTTCGGCATCAAAAGAGGCGGCGCAACGCGTTGGTTCAATCTGGGCGTGATTTCTTTTCAGGTTTCAGAACTGGTCAAGGTGGCGATGGTGATTTTTTTGGCGCACCTTTTGACGCGGAAGGTGCACCATCTCAAGGAATTCGGGCGAGGGGTCGTCGTCCCCCTGTCGGTGACGGCCGTCGTCATGGGGTTGATCTTGCTGCAACCGGATTTCGGGACGGTGGTCATCATCGCCTCGATACTGCTTTTGATGTTGTCTTTGGCCGGCTCGCGCTTGAGGCACTTGTTGTTTTTGGGGGTGGGCTTCATCCCCCTGGGCATTTGGCTCATCATGCACAAGGGGTACCGGATGGCGCGGTTGACCGCCTTTCTCGACCCCTGGAAAGATCCGGATAAAACCGGCTTTCAATTGATTCAATCGCTTCTTTCCTTCGGTCTGGGGGGCGTGACCGGACAGGGGCTTGGAGACGGGATGCAGAAGCTGTTTTATCTGCCGGAACCGCATACCGACTTCATTCTGGCGGTGATCGCCGAGGAAAGCGGGTTCATCGGGGTGGCGCTGGTGATCATTTTATTCATGGTTTTTTTGCTGCGCGGATTCATGATCGCGTTTCGGGCGCCGGATTTGTTCGGTACGCTTTTAGCGGCGGGGTTGACGATGCTTATCGGCATGCAGGCGTTTGTCAATATCGCGGGGGTGATGGGATTGATCCCCCTCAAAGGGCTTGCGCTGCCCTTTTTGAGTTACGGCGGCTCGTCGTTTGTCATCAGCATGCTGATCGTGGGAATTTTGCTCAACATTTCCACGCAGCGGACTTAAACGGTCGGGAGGCGTGGCGCGTGAGGCTGATCATTGCGGGAGGTGGAACTGGCGGGCACTTGTTTCCAGGGATTGCGATCGCGGAGGAATTTCTGAAACGTGACCCCCGCAACCGCGTGTTGTTTATCGGGACCAAGAAAGGCATCGAACAGCGTGTCCTGGGGCGATGGGGGTATGATCTCAAGCTGATTGTGGTGGAAGGATTGAAAGGGAGAGGGATGTCGGCGTTGATCAAAGGGGTGTACGCGATTCCTCACAGCATGTGGCAGTCGCTGAACATCATGCGTGATTTTCATCCGGATGTCGTCTTGGGCGTCGGCGGTTACGCCTCGGGACCCGTGGTGATCACCGC
>CAZPTW010000372.1:0-3672 GCA_964589235.1 uncultured Smithella sp.
CCAGTTCATGGCTTAAGGTTTCTTCCAAGAATCGGCGGTTGTATAGACCGGTGAGGGGATCGCGAATGGCTTGTTCTTTGAATTTCGCCTGCAAGGCTTCGTTTTCCTCAATCTTGCGGAGCAGTTCTTTGTTGGCGTCCCGAAGAGCTGTTTCGATCTGCTTGATCCGGCTGATATCGCGAAGCAGAACCAATTTGCCCACACGCTCTTTCCGCCGGTTGTACATGACCGATAGGGTGATGTCGACGCATCGGTGCGAGCCGAAGCGGGTCGACCATTCGATGGTCTGGTTGTCCGTCGGGGAGGCGTTTAGCGTCGAGTCATTGAAGTCAGGGAGAACGCTCTGGATGGGCCGACCATGCGACTCTTCGGTGGTTGTCCCCAACATGGCGCGGGCGGCGGGGTTCATGTCGATAATGCGATGGTCGTTGTCCAGGACGACAACGCCGTCGAGGATGTCATCCATGACTTTGTCTCGAGCGACAGGCAGGATATCGAAAAGGCGATGACGCGACTGAACGTAAACCAAAATGGCGCCGACGGCCAGAAAGCCCAAGGGTGAAAAATCTAATTTCAGTTCTTGCATGAAAGCGATGGTCAAAATATTGGCAACGCAGGACACCGGCAGGGTCATCAACACCAGAAAGGCCTGCAACCGATAGACGGGTTGGACTTTCAAGAAATGAACAAGCTGCATCCCCGCGGCGGTCAAGAGCAACGCATAGGAATACAAGGTGTGGAGCCAAAAGGCGATACCGAGCCGCCCCGTGGTTTTGAAAGTGCCTGAAAACCAACCGTGCCAGGGGTCGGTCCAGATGATGAGATTGAAAAGGACCGGTTCGATGGACAACAAAACGATGGCGCGCCTTGTGACCCAGGCGTCGCGATGGGTGTAATGCGCCGTCCAGACAAGAAAGGCGGCGGGCACCACCACGACGCCCAAAAACATCATTTTGGACCAAAAATAAGGCTCGGAAGCTGGATGAACGAACCCCGACAGGTGCAGGGCGTAAAAGAACATCCACAGGATTTCGCCTGAAATTTTGGCCAAAAGCGATGGGGATCCGGCGGCGTGCCGCGAGCGCCAGATCAAGGCGAACATCAAAGCGGCGAAAACCACCCCGATGAAAAGCAAGATCCTGTAGCCCGACGCAAAAGCCCCTGCCTCCATGAGCAACTCCGGACATCCGTTTTATTTTATGAGTTCATTTTATCTGTTATCGGTCAAATTCCCTCCCGCTTGAGCCAATTGTGATAGGAAACCATTCGGGAGAGCACCTTGACGGCGCGTTCCGGAGTCAAAAAAGCGATGCCGCAATAGGGACTCCCGGGAATTTCGGTGATGGTTTTGCTGTGCACGTCATCCAGAAAGACGCCCAAGATCGGTTTGCCGTATTTTTCCATTAATTTTGCGCTGTGCTGGAAAACCTCCGCCTCGGAGTCTTGATACATTTTCATGCCCATGTCGTAGAGATCCTGCGGGATTTCCTGACCGGAATCGCGCGCCGCCTTGACCATGGTGTCGATGAGCCGGAGTCTCCCGACGACGCCCAAATGAATGATGGCGTCGCACTGATCCCACTTAGCCAAAATTTCCAGCACCTTCACGGGAATGTCCGCGCCCATTTCCCCCACAAGATCGATGGGGTTTTCTTTGCTCCAGTAGGGCGGCAGAATTTGATTGATCTGGTCGATGATGTCTTGGGTCAGATGGGGGACTTCCAAACCGTTCTCGATGCACAAGTCCGTTGTGACAACGCCCCAGCCGCCCCCGAGCGTCATGATCGCCACGCGTCCGCCACGGGGAAGCGGAAGCGAGGAGAACGCGGCGGACAAGTCAAGCAGATCCATGGGCTGGTCGGCCAACACCACGCCGGCCTGTCGGCACGCGGCATTGAGAATCTTGATATTGGAGGCCATCGCGCCTGTGTGGCTTGACGCTGCGCGGCTTCCCGCGTCCGTTCGTCCGCCTTTGAGTAAGACCACGGGTTTTCTGCGAGATACTTTCTGTGCGGTCCGGAAAAACCGGCGTCCGTCTTTCATGCTTTCCACATAGAGAATGATCGACTTGGTGGTGTCATCGAGCGCGGAGGTCCGCAAATAATCTTCGATGGTGATCATGGCCTCGTTTCCCGAACCACAAAAAGAGCGGATGCCGATGCCTTCCGCTTCGGCGAAAGCCATCAACTGCGTTCCCAGGTTCCCCGATTGGGACAAAAGGCCGATCGATCCGGCTTTCGGCCAACAAGGTGTTCCCACACAATAGAACTTGATATGGGGATTGCATATCCCCATGGTGTTCGGCCCGAGAACGGAAATCCCGTTTTCGGCGGCGAGACTGACGAGCTTTTTTTCCAATTCTCGCCCCTGAGGACCGACTTCACCGAATCCCGATGAGATCAGAAGCATGTATTTGATGCCCTTGGCTTTGAGCTCGGGGATCAATTGAAGCGATTGAACGGCGGGTACCGTTACGACCGCCAAGTCAACTGGACCGGGCACGTCACGGATGGTTTTATAGACTTTGCGACCGGCGATCATGTCGGCTTTAGGGTTGACCAGATAAACCTCGCCTTCGTAGCCGCCCGCCAACACGTTGGTCATCAGCATATTGCCCCATTTGCCTAACTGTGCCGACGCTCCGATGAAAGCGACGGATTTCGGATTGAACATTTTGCCGATTTCCCTGGGATCGACCGGCGGGCGGGCCGCGACTTGCATAGGTCTTTCGCCTAAGACAATCAAAGCGTCCACCGCCGTGACATGACCGTCGGGACCGACCAACAAGGGATTGATATCCACTTCGGTGATGCCCTCCCAATCCAAGGCCAGTCTCGATAGCCCCACCAGCGTCTTGACCAGTTCTTTAACGGCCACGCCGGCTTCGCCGCGGAATTCGTGGAGTAGTTTCGAGGCTCTGATTTCCTTGATCATGGATTCCGCTTCCCGTTCGTCGATCGGCGCCAGTCGGAAAACGACATCGCTTAACGCTTCCGTGAAGATCCCTCCCAGTCCGAACATGATGACCGGTCCGAACTGGGGATCGCAAAACATTCCGGCGACGAATTCGCGTCGTCCTTTCACCATGGGAGAAATCAGAAAACCTTCCAAATCCTCACCCGCCGATCGGGTGACAGCCTGTGCCGCCTCCAAAACCGCCTGGTCATCTTTGAGGTTCAAATGAACGAGTCCTCGGTCTGTCTTGTGTGTGAGTTTTGACCCCAGGCCTTTCAAAACGACGGGATACCCAAAGGCGCGTCCGTATTTGACCGCATCCTCCGGCGTTTGAGCAACGAATTCATTGATGACGGGAACACCGTAGAGTTTTAAAATTTCCTTGGCTTCTGCTTCCGTCAGCGCTTTTCGGCCTTCTTGTTTTGCCTGCTCCAGTACATTAATAATATCCATAACGTGACTCCATTTTTCTTTGTTTTGTTGGACGATCTTTCATCATCCTGCATTTTTAAAATCGGCCTGCATGGCCTTACAGTCTTTCCTACAATAATAACTTGCTGACCGCTGGTCAAGTCCATTCATGGCCGGTTGGTGGATGTTCTTTTTTTCACCGCCTCGATTGATATCGGATTTCCGGTCTAAAAAGTCTTTTCATTTCAAATAACTCTCGGGGGCTGTGAACATTGCGTCGGAAAAAGTCTTAAATGATGAAAAGCG
>CAZPTW010000373.1:0-3659 GCA_964589235.1 uncultured Smithella sp.
GCCGAGAGGGTGGTCATCAGGATCGGACGGAAACGCAACAGAGACGCCTGGTAAATGGCCTCCCTGGGTGATTTGCCTTCTTTACGCTGGGCTTCGAGGGCGAAGTCGATCATCATGATCGCGTTTTTCTTGACGATGCCGATGAGCAAAATGATGCCGATGATGCCGATGATGCCGAGATCCTGCCCGGACAGCATCAACGCCAAGAGGGCGCCGACGCCCGCCGACGGCAGCGTCGAGAGAATGGTGACCGGATGGATATAGCTTTCATAAAGCACGCCCAAGACGATATAAACCGTAACGATCGCGGCCAAAATCAAAAGCAAGGTGCCGGTTAAAGAGGCTCGGAAGGCGAGCGCCGTGCCCTGAAAGCTCGTTTTGATGGAAAGCGGCATCCCAATGTCTCGTTCCGCTTTTTCGATGTCCTCGACGGCATCCCCCAAAGACGAACCGGGGGCGAGGTTGAAGGAAACGGTCGCGCAGGGGAATTGGCCTTGGTGATTGATGGCCAGCGGCGCGGGTTTTTCGGTGATTCTCGCGATCGATCCCAACGGCACCAGCGCGCCGGACGAGGAGGCAACGTAAAGATCGGACAGCGCCGCCGGCCCTTTTTTGTAGTCGGGCTTGACTTCCAAGACGACACGATACTGATTGGACTGCGTGAAGATGGTCGAGACCAGGCGCTGGCCGTAGGCGTTGTAGAGGATATTGTCGATGCCCGCGGCGGTGACGCCCAGTCGGCCGGCCGCGTCGCGGTCGATTTCCACATAAGCCTGAAGGCCCGAATCCTGCAAGTCGCTTGCCACATCCACCAGATGGGGCGAGCGGATGATGCGTTCGATCAGACGACGCGTCCAGAGACCCAGTTCGTCGGAATCGGCGGATTCAAGCGTGAACTGGAACTGGGTTCGGCTGACCCGGTCTTCGATCGTCAAATCCTGAACAGGCTGCATGTATAGAGCAATGCCTTCAACCGCCGCGAGTTTCGGCTGAAGGCGGCGGATGACGCCCGCGGCGTCTCGATCCCGTTTGTTTTTGGGCACCAGGTTGATTTGGATGCGTCCGCTGTTGAGGGTGGCGTTGACGCCGTCCACACCGATGAAGGACGAGAGGCTCTCCACCGCCGGATCCTGTAAAATCACTTTGGCCAGCGCTTGTTGGCGCTCCGCCATAGCGGCAAACGAAATGGACTGAGGGGCCTCCGAGATCCCTAAAATCATCCCCGTGTCCTGAACGGGGAAAAAACCTTTGGGGATGACGATATAAAGCACGACGGTCAAGGCCAGCGTACCCACCGCCACGGCGAGCGTTTCCTTTTGGTGATCGAGGACCCAGACAAGCATTTTGCCGTAGCCGGCGATCATCCGGTCGTAAAATCGGCCGCTCAGATGATAGAAACGTCCCTGTTTTTCCACCGGGGTGTGTTTGAGGATCTTGGCGCACATCATGGGCGTGAGGGTCAGAGAAACCATCGCGGAAATCAGAATGGCGATGGAAAGCGTGATGGCGAATTCGCGAAAGAGACGGCCGACGACATCTCCCATAAACAGAAGCGGAATCAAAACCGCAATCAGCGATAGGGTCAGCGAAATGATCGTGAAACCGATTTGCGCCGACCCTTTCAGTGCCGCCTCCAAAGGCGTAAGCCCCTCTTCGATGTAACGGCTGATGTTTTCGATGACGACGATGGCGTCGTCGACGACGAAGCCGGTGGCGATGGTCAAAGCCATGAGCGTCAGGTTGTTGATGCTGAAGCCGAAAAGATACATCGCGCCGAACGTCCCGACCAGAGACAAGGGGACCGCGACGCTGGGGATCATCGTGGCCGAAAGGTTGCGCAGGAAAAGAAAGATGACCATCACGACCAGCGCGACGGCGAGCATCAACTCGAAGTGAACGTCGCGCACGGAAGCGCGGATGGTCGTCATTCGATCGGACAAGAGCAAGACGTCCACCGAGGCGGGCAGAGAGGTCTTCAACTGCGGAACGGCCTTCTTGACGCGATCGGCGACCTCGATGACGTTGGCGCCTGGTTGCCGTTGAACATTGACCAGGATGGCGGGCGTTTGGTTGTGCCAGGCGGCCAAACGGGTATTTTCGGCGTCTTCGCGCACGTCTGCGACATCCGAAAGCCGCACGGGTGCCCCGTTGCGATAGGCGATGATGACTTTTTCATAATCCGCCGCCGATTTGATCTGATCGTTGGCGTCGATGGTCGAGGCCCGTTCGGGGCCGTCGAAACTGCCTTTGGCTTGGTTGACGTTGGCCGCGGTGATCGCCGTGCGCAAGTCCTCGAGGGTCATTCTGTTGGCGGCCAGCGCCTGCGGATCGGCCTGAATGCGGACGGCCGGCCGTTGCCCGCCGCTGATCGTCACCAAACCCACACCGGGGATTTGTGAAATCTTCTGCGCGACACGCGTGTCGATCAGATCCTGCACGGTCGGCAAGGCGAGCGTTTTGGAGGCGACCGCCAGCGTCAGAATCGGCGCGTCGGCCGGGTTGACTTTGCTGTAGATCGGCGGCATCGGCAGATCCGTCGGCAGGAAGTTGCCGGCGGCATTGATGGCGGCCTGGACTTCCTGCTCGGCGATATCGAGATGGAGCGTGAGGGCGAACTGCAGCGTGATGACCGAGGCGCCACCGGAACTGACGGAGGACATTTGGTTGAGCCCCGGCATTTGGCCGAACTGTCTCTCCAAGGGGGCGGTGATGGATGAGGTGACCACATCGGGGCTCGCGCCGGGGTACAGGGTGACGACCTGAATGGTCGGATAGTCCACCTGGGGCAACGCCGAGATCGGCAGCACCTTGTAAGCGATGAGGCCGGCGAACAAAATGGCCGCCATCAATAGGGAGGTGGCCACCGGGCGCAAGATAAAAGGACGGGATGGATTCATACACTACCTGTTGGGTCTGACGCGGCCGTGCCGAAGCAGACCGCGTCGCGGGTTCATATAATTTTATTTTTTCTCGGGGGTGCCGGCTCTTTTCCCTTTTCTAGGGGATGCGCCCTCCGCGCGGGGTTTGGCGATTTCCACCCGGCTGCCTTCCCGAAGCTTGTCTCCGCCCACCGTCACGACCTTTTCACCGGGAACCAACCCCTCCGTCACCGCCACCATGTCGCCATCCGCCGGCCCCAAGTTGATCGGGCGCACGGTGACGGTCTGATCGTCCTTGATCACGTAAGCGAACGTTCCGATACTGCCCCGCTGGATGGCGGCGGTGGGCATCACGGCGGCCGCTTGAAGCGTGTCCAGCTTCAAGCGGATGTTGACAAACTGATTGGGGAAAAGCCGATGGTCGTCGTTGCGGAAAATGCCTTTGAGCTTGATGGTTCCCGTGGCGGTGTCGATCTGGTTGTCAACGGCCAGCAATTTGCCTTTGGCCAAGAGGTTCTTCCCCTCCTGATCGAAGGCCAGGACCGGGATCAAATCGGCGTTTTGCGAACGTTTGATAATGGCGGGCAGATGGTCTTGAGGAACGGAAAAAACCACCGTGATCGGCTGAAGCTGTGTGATGACTGCGATGCCGGCGGTGTCGTTCGTCGACACCATGTTGCCCGGATCAACGATTTTCAGGCCCACACGGCCCGAAATCGGCGCGGTGATCCGCGAATAGGTCAGTTGGAGTTTGGCGGCGGCGATTTGCGCCTTGTCGGT
>CAZPTW010000374.1:0-3647 GCA_964589235.1 uncultured Smithella sp.
TTACCATCCGGCCTTCAGCTGCGAGTTCAAAGTTCCCACGGCCACCGTGGAGCCGCTTGCGCTTGATGAACGAAAGATCATCGCGCGCCGCGCGGCTTTTGAGCTTCGCCCCAACATGGTGGTCAATCTGGGCATCGGCATGCCGGAAGGGGTCGCCAACGTGGCCAACGAGGAAGGCATTTTCGAATACATAACGCTTACGGCCGAGGCCGGGTCCATCGGCGGCATTCCGGCGGGGGGCTTGAATTTCGGGGCGGCGACCAATATGGATTGTCTGATCCACATGCATCAGCAGTTCGATTTTTATGACGGAGGGGGATTGGATTTGGCCTGTTTGGGTTTGGCGCAGATGGACGCCCATGGGAACGTCAACGTCAGCCGTTTTGGCTCCAAGTTGGCCGGCTGCGGCGGGTTCATCAATATTTCACAAAACGCCAAAAAAATCATTTTTGCCGGAACCTTTACCGCGGGAGACCTTCAGATCGCGGTGGAAAACGGCAAGCTCAAGATCATCAAGGAAGGGACGATGAAAAAATGCCTCCGCGATGTCGAACAGATCACGTTCAGCGGTCTGACGGCCCGGCGAGGGAGCCAGCAGATTTTTTATGTCACCGAGCGCTGTGTTTTCCGTCTGACATCGGAGGGCGTTGAACTTGCCGAAATCGCGCCGGGTGTGGATTTAGAAAAAGATATCCTGGCGCAGATGGATTTTCGGCCGATCATCAAGGACCTCAAGACGATGGATGACCGGATTTTCAAGGCGGCGCCGATGGGCCTCAAAGACGATCTTTTGAGCATTCCCATTGAGCAGCGGCTCTCCTATGACCCAGCCACCAATATCTTCTATGTCAATTTCGAAGGACTGCACGTGCGGTCGAAAAACGACATTGAAGCCATCCGGTTGAAAGTGTCGGAGATCTGCAAACCCCTGGGGAAGAGGGTCAAGACCATTGTCAATTACGACAATTTCTCCATCGTGCCGGAATTGGAAGACGACTACATCAACATGGTCAAATATGTGGTGTCTGAATTTTACAGCGATGTCACACGGTACACCACCAGTGCGTTTTTGCGCATGAAGTTGGGCGATGAGCTCAAGAAAAGGCAAATGGCCCCGCATATTTTCCAATCCAAGGAAGAAGCTCGGGAGGCCCTGGAGGGAAAATAAAGCGCCTCAAGGTCCGGGTCCATCTTCAAGGGGAGCAAGCAAAACAAAAAAACGATACGGCCGTTTTCTTTGGTCATCATTTGTTCGCGTTCCGCGTTAGGAGCTCGTGGAATCTTGATCGCGAAAGTCCGGAAAGATGACAGGCCGATTTGGAGGGGGGATGGTCTCTTCGCGAGTTTCGAGCCGGCATAGAATGATTCACATGCTTCCGAATCGGCGATGAAAAACGATCATGAGGGGCATATCTTCCGTCTTGGGTTCGACGGCGAGGACCTGCCTGTGGCGTCGGCGCTTTCGGATGTTTACAACGGGAGATGGTGCCATCATCCGGGGTGATTTCAAAAAGGCATCGCAAATCCGAAGCTTGTCTTGGACAGGCTTGTCGATTGCTCTCTCCAGCCATCTGGAAACACAGGACAAGACGTGGTCAATCGCACTTTGTCGTCAGCCGCTTTCTTCATGACCCCCTCTTCCCCTTCTTCGGTCACCAGGCAAAAGAATCAACAGAGCATCGCTTAGACGCTTATGCAGGAAAAGGGAATTCCGAACGAAATCGACGAAATGAACGATCCTGTTGCCGTCGATCGCCTCCCGCGAGAATGCGGTCTCCGGCAATAAGTCGTGGCAAAGTGACGCAAAATCCGATACAATGATCAAAAAAAGATCTGATTTTCAAAGTATTTTACGACCCAGGGTCCGGGGCGGGCTTCGCCGGAAGCAAAAAGACGAGGAAGAAAGTGAAAAACGGCATTCTTCGGATTCTTTTTGGGATTGTTTTATTATCGGCCTCAGCCGGGGGTGTTCGGGCGGAGTCTGAAACCTCTTGGGTTTTTGTCGGAAATGAAAATCATCCCCCTTATACTTTTTTCCAAGACGGCGTTCCCGGAGTTTTTTATGTGGATCTCGCAAACGCTTTGTCCGGCATCTTGCATCGGCCCATTCATCTTCAACTGACGGCGCGGCTGAAAGCGCAGCAGATGGTTGCAAATCAACAGGCCGACGTCTTTCCCATCTCCGAGCGAAGAATAAAGAGCATCGATTTTTCGGATAAGATTCTCACCGCCGGATATTCGCTTTTCCCCCGGGAGGGGATGACCGGCATCGCCTGCCTCGATGATTTAGAGGGGAACACCGCTGGAGTGATTCCGGGCGGCTTTCCGGAGGATCTGCTTCATTTATATCCGCGGCTCATCTTGAAACGCGTCTCGACGGACCCAGGCGCGTTTCGTCTTCTCAAAGAGGGTGCCGTCGATGCTTATTCCGTCAAAAAAGCCACTGCCGCCGTTCTGGCGGAGATCAGCCGCGGCCTTCGCCTCCTTCGAGAGGATGGGGAAATCGCCCGCATTCAAAATCAATGGATGCCTGTGAAAATGATTGACACCACCCAGGAGGAATACCGACGACGGCTTTTGCAGATCACGTTGATCCCGCTGACTGTGCTTTTGGCTTTTCTCGCGGCGTGGATTTTCCTTCTGAAACGGCAGATCAACCGCCGAAAAGCGACGGAGAAAGCCCTCATAGAGAGCGAGATCCGATATCGCCAGCTGTTTGAACAAACGTCGAAATGCGTGGTGGTGTACCGGCCGGTTGAGGGCGGCGAAAACTTCGTGGTGGCTGACATCAATCACGCCGTCGAAGAGACGGAAGAGGTGAGCCGTTCGGAAGCCACAGGACGAGGCGTCCTGGATGTTTTCCCTCGGCTTTCCTCCATGGGGGTTATTGAGGTGATGCGGCGTGTCGCCCGAACAGGCGTCTCGGCGTCTTATCCCGTGACCATACGAAAAAGCGGCCGCCTGTTGACCTGGTGCGATTACTATATTTACAAGTTGCCGTCCGGCGAGATCGTGACACTCTATGAATACCTGACCGAACGAAAAAAAATCGAAGAAGAGCTAAAGCAAAGTCAGGAAAAATTCGCCAAGGCGTTCCAAAATGCCCCGGTCTTGTTTGCGATCGTCGAAGCGGATACCGGGATCCACGTCGATATCAATGATGAAGCCGTCCAGGCCGTGGGCCTGAAACGGGAGGAGATTATCGGCTTCACCCCGGTCGACATCGGCTGGCTTTCGCCCAAGGAATGGGAACGATTGCGTGACGACCTGCTGTCCAAAGGAAGGATTTCCGGGATGGAGATTGTTTTTCACGCGCACGACGGACGCGCTATCACGGGGCTTTTGGGCGGAGAGCGTCTTTTGATTTCAGGGCGCGACTATTTGATGTTTATCGCCGTGGATATCACCGCGCGCAAGACCGCCGAACTTCGTCAGGAAATGAGCACACGGATTTTGGCGCTTTTAAGCAGCGAAAAAGATATTCGGACGCTGGTGCGGGATACCATCATCTTGATCCAGAACTATACGACGTTTGAAGCCGTGGGGATTCGACTTCAGGAAGGCGAGGATTACCCTTATTTTGAAACATCCGGTTTCGACCGGGCGTTCGTGGAGAGGGAGAAATATTTGTGCGCGCGGGATGATCA
>CAZPTW010000375.1:0-3646 GCA_964589235.1 uncultured Smithella sp.
CACCTTCCAATTGTTTCCGCCGTTGTTTTCCCAATTGCTGCCGTCTTGAGGATTGTTATGATGATTTCCGTCTTTATGATGAACAGTCAATAAATGACGATTCTGTCCGGAAAAATCCCGTCCGCACCGAGCACAAATCAATCCGTGAATTCTCAGGGACTTCTCTCGGTAATCCTCGTCACCCGAGGCCTTGGCCGCGTTCTTCATCTCACGAACAACATCTTCAACCGATCTTTGGGCATCCGCGATCTTGTTTTTCTGCGACACAGCCACACGGCCCCATCGATTAGAGAACGTCATTTTTGCCATAAACACCTTTACTGTTTTCTCGTCAAAACATGGATGAAAGCCTGCAAGCCTTTGACCAAAGCGATCGCATCCGTCATCCTCCGAAAAACCGGGGACTTGACCGTGTAGGGAGATAAAATGGTCATTCCCGTTACGAGATGATCGATCACGGCGTGAAAGCGACTTGAGGTTTCCTTATACTTCTGGATTTCTTCATGGGCCGCTTTCGTGGACTGGTTGATATTTTCCGATATCTCTTCCAAGTTTTTCAGGATAATCGGCAAGCGTTGATTCAAGGCTTGTAAACTGACGGCAACGTCGCTTGCGGCGCGCCATAATTTCAGAAAAATCGGTATACAAAACACAACCAATAAGAGAAGCGCGATTGCAAAAATCAGCAACCCGATTTCCAGATACATATGATGCTCCCTTTTGGTGTCATGGCGATGTCAAAGGAAAAAGACGGACAGAATCTTTTCACGAGGGTGTCTCTTTTTTCTTTTCTTCGTGATAAGCCTCCAAACCTGCCTCGAACGCTTTCTTCAGACGTTCCGTTCCCTCAGCGAGCTTTCCTGTCCCCATCTTTACAAATTCACCTGCCATGTTTTCAAGATCTTCCGCTTTCTGTGCAGCGACTTCTTCCGCTTCCTGAATCTTACGAACGGTCGCCTCATAGACGGCCTTGCTTTCTTCGACAGCCCTTTCGTATTCTCTTTTTGCCTTGGCCAAGAGTTCATCGGTTTTCAAAGCCAAATCTTGACGCGTTTCCCTTCCGCTCTTCGGCGCAAACAAAATGCCGATGGCCGCGCCAAGAAGTCCGCCGATCACCATTCCCTTTATGAAATCCCAATCGTGTTCAGACATCGCCAAGCCTCCGCTTTTTTTAACAATACTATCACATTTTTAAGAATTTGGATATGATTGTCATCGGAATTTCTACGAAAAAAACCGGGCAACTTATGCCCAAAGGATAAGTTGCCCGGCTTCATAATCCTGCAATTGATTATATTATTTCTTGTCGGCCGGTGCAGGTGCCGGAGCAGCGGGAGCCGCCTGCTGGTCAGCCGGAGCAGCGGGAGCCGCCGGAGCCGCGGGCTGATCAGCCGGAGCAGCGGGAGCCGCCGGAGCCGCAGGTGCTGCAGGAGCTTCAACTTTCGGAGCTTCCTGTTTCGGAGCTTCTTTGCAGCCGATTGCCGCGATGGACAAAGAAGCCAACATAAGCACGCTAACAAAAATGGCTAATACCTTCTTCATTAGAGCATCTCCTCCTTTCAAAAATTTAGTGTTTGGAAACACTGGTCTTCGATGGGGAACAATACGCCTTTTTTTTACCTTGTCAAGAGATATTTAAACATATATAAGTGAGAAAAATAGTTACTTAAGGACGAGCAAATGATTCTCGGCATCGACGTAGGTGGAACACATACGGACGCTGTTTTGGTTGAGAACCTCGAATTGATCAACAAGGCCAAGGTTCTGACAAATCAGAACAACATCATGGCATCGCTTTTGGAAGCGGCTGCGGCATTGATTTCCAGCGACAATATCGACAAGATCGAAAGAATCGTTCTGAGCACCACCATATCAACCAACGCCATCGTTCAAAACAAGATCAACCGGGTGGGGATGGTTTTATTCTGCGGGCCGGGCCTTTCTCCCTCCTCTCTAAATTCCGGTCGGGACACTTTTTTTGCCCAAGGGTATATAAACCACCGAGGAATCCCGGTCAAAAACATTGACCCCCGCGAAATCGAACGCATCAGCCAAGAACTTTCTGAAAAGGCCATCCGCCATATCGGTATCGTTGGAAAGTTTTCCAGCCGCAATCCGCAGCAGGAACTGGATACCGCTGAGTTGTTGCAAACAGATTCGCGAATTATTTCCATGGGCCATACTTTGTCCGGACAACTGAACTTTCCCCGCCGCGTGGCGACCACATACCTCAACGCGGCGATTCACGATATCTATCATCACTTTGCCAAGGACATCGAAAAGTTTGTGGCGAAGCTCGGTGTCAAGGTTCCCGTATACATCCTGAAAGCCGACGGCGGTACCATTTTGATGGAAAAATCGATCGACTGTCCCGTGCAGACCATTCATTCCGGTCCCGCGGCCGGCATTATGGGGGCTTTAGCCACCGCGCACATTCAAGAAGACGCCGTGGCGCTCGATATCGGAGGTACGACAACGGACATTTCTTTCTTCGCCGACGGCGTACCATTACTGGATCCCCTTGGGGTCACGATCGATGACAAAAAGACACTCATCCGCGGCTTGCACACCAAATCCATCGGGGTCGGCGGAGACAGCGTCGTTCAAGTCGATCATGGTTCGCTTCGCATCGGCCCGCAACGTGAAGGCCCGGCCGCGGCGCTGGGGGGGGCCTTCCCGACCCCCACCGACGCGATGATCGTGCGAGACATGGTTCATTTCGGCGATCAACAAAAAGCGAAAGACGCGATCTCATCGCTTGCCGGCCGGTTGAATATGACCGTCGAGGATACCGCCTTGGCTGTGGTCGAAAAAACAGCCTCAATCATCGCCGATCATGTCAGACAAATGCTATCCGACATCAACAACAAGCCCGTTTATACGATCCATGAACTTCTCGAGGGTAAAATTATCCGGCCCCAAAGGCTTTATGTGGTGGGAGGTCCTGCCGCACTGGCACCTTTTATCGCTAAAGAATTGGGCTATCCCTACTCGATTCCCGAGCATTCGGAAGTCTCCAACGCTTTGGGCGTGGCTCTCGCCAGGACAACCGCCGAAATTTCGATTCATGCCGACACGGAAAAAAGAGAGATGATTCTTTCTGAAGAAGGGCAAGTACAGCCCATCTCCGGCCATTTTACGCTCCAAGACGCCATCGAGGCCGGCAAAAGAGCGCTCCGTGCCAAAGCGGTTCATATGGGCGCACAACAGGAAGATATTGTCATGGAGGTGACGGAATCGCAGGAATTCAACATGATTCGAAACTTTTATACCACAGGGAAGAATATCCGCGTCAAAGTTCAGATCAAACCGGGTTTGATTGCTTCCCATAAAGCGAGGTAGGACAAACATGTCTCAAAAGACAAAGAAGACGGGATTGATTTTTTTCCCGGCATTTGACTGGGCAATAACCGAAGACCACCCTGAACGGGAAGAACGTTTGCTTTACACGCAAGACCAGGTTTTCGAAGAAGGCCTTCTGGATTTCCCCAATATCGTGGAATACAAACCGGGCATCGCCACGTATGCAGATATCAACCGTTGCCATATTTGCGTCCCCAATGACCAGCATTTGACGACAAGTTCCCATCTGATTTCCGCCGGCGGCGCAATGACCGCGGCGGAAAAAGTTCTGACCGGTGAGGTA
>CAZPTW010000376.1:0-3636 GCA_964589235.1 uncultured Smithella sp.
TGAATTTCGCCGACCAATTCCTCCAGAATGTCTTCCATCGTGATGATGCCTTCCGTGCCGCCGTATTCATTGACGACCACGGCGATTTGCTGCCGTTTCGATTGAAACTCACTGAGGAGCTGGTCAATTCTTTTCGTTTCAGGAACGATTAAGATACTGCGCATGATATCACGTATATTCACTGTTTTAGATTTTCTGAGCGCCATGAGGATATCTTTTAAGTAAACGACGCCCGCGATATTATCCATATTGTCTTCATAACAAGGAATGCGGGAATAACCTTCATGGATGATTCTCTCCAACGTGTTTTCGCTGAAATCATTGATGTCGATCGCCACGACATCCGTTCTCGGCACCATGATTTGCTTGGCCATCTGTTCAGAAAACTGAAACGCGTTCTTAATGATGTTATATTCCGCCGCATCGATTTCGCCGCTTTCCTTCCCCTGTTGCACAAGGTATTGTAATTCGTCACTGGTGTGCGCATCCAATCCGGTGACCGGGCGGATTCCCAAAGCGTTCAACGTGACGCTCGCGATGCCATTGAGCGCCCAGATGAAGGGTCTGAAGATGAAAAAGAACAGTCGCAAGGGATAAGCGACAGCGAAAGTCGTTGCCTCCGGCCGTTGAATGGCGATGGACTTCGGGGCCAGTTCTCCGAAAACGATGTGTAAGACCGTAATCAAGGTGAAGGCGAGCGGCAAGGCGATGCTATGCGCCAAAGCCGGCTGAATCGGAATCCCCGCCAAGTCCATGAGGTTCAAAATCATTTTGGCGACAACCGGTTCTCCGATCCACCCCAGTCCCAGGCTTGCAATCGTTATACCTAATTGAGTGGCGGCGAGATATCCGTCAAGATGCGATACAATATGCTTGGCCAATATCGCCACATTGGAGCCGGATTGGGCTTTCAACTCGAGCTGTGAGGAGCGTACCTTGACAATGGCGAATTCCGCCGCGACAAAAAAACCGTTGAGCACAACAAGAAATATTGTAATGAAAACGTCAAATATCATAACGGATTGTGAAGGAACTTCTCCCTTGATTCATGCAGCACGTTCTTTGTCCATCCATCGATCAACTTGGATTGAAAAAAACAGATCATATTTCCAATCGTTTTTTTAAATGGATCTTCTGTGAGAAACAAGAAAGGACGGATGTCTTCAAGAAAATGACCGTAACGTGCACCCTCGCCGATGCATTATTGCGTTTCTTAGAATTCATCTTGAGGATTTCGCATGTTGATTTTCATGACCGTTTTTCTCTGCATCTTAGGGTTTAAATAAAACAATACCCTTTCGGCTGTCAAGTGGATTATCAAGAGGCCGGCGTCCCGTATCGTTCAAAAAACCGCCGAGGCTCCCCGGTCATCCTTCGGTGGATCCGCGGCGGTTTGGACAAGACACCTATGTCAGCGAAGGGATGAATTCGCCTATTCGTTTTTATAGCCGCCCGAACGGGTGATCTGCCGGGTGATTTCAACGGCCTTATTTGGCGTAATGTAAGCCCAGAGCGCCCCGGCCTTGTCTTTTTTCATGTTCATGGTAATACCGGCAGCCGTTTTCGTATCAAGCTTTTCCATCATCGGACCGGCTTTTGCCGGTGGTGTGTTCTCGTAGACCTTCGCCATTTCCTTGTAACGCTTGATGTCCTCCTCTTTTTCCGCGTCCATCTGCGCGGCAAGCTTCTCTTCCTGTGTCTTCAAAATGGCGATTTTTTCCGTGATATCTCTGCGCATGGCGATCAGTCGTTGTTCTTCCGCACGCAAGACATTTTCACGTTGATCGAGCTCCGCTTTCTTGGCGGCGAGCGCCGCCGCCAAATCCCTCTGCTGCGCCAAGATATCTTCCATGGCATCTTTCACCGCCGGCGGTGTCTTGTAATAGTCGGGTTTCGTGTCTTTTTTCTTCTCGGCATCGGTTTGAGATTTCGCCGCCTTGTCCTCCGCCGCCTTGGGTTGCGCAAAAGCCGTCGCCGCAAGCATATCGGTGGCCTTGTTGACCTCAAATCCCGGCAACCATCCGACCACGGACGCAATTTTAACGCCCGCCAAAACCAATATCAGCATTTGAGCCAGAATGATCATTTTCTTCATTTCAATCTCCTGCCGAATTTCAAAACGGCCATTTCATCGGAATGCTTCTGTTCCGTTTCCCTGAGATGTTTTCGATATTCTTCTTCGTGTTTTTCTCTCAAACTTTCCATGACCTTGCGATTTTTCACCGCATCGATCAACTCCAGCCTTTTTTTCTCCAAGTCATCCTGGGCTTTTCTGATCACCTCCATTTGAGCGGTTTCTTTTTCCCGAATGACCTCGACATAGGCCACCAAAGCCGCAATGTCATCGGCTCTGATCGATCCACGCTGCATGGATCTCAGATCCTCCATGAACGCCTTTCGCTCCTTGACCAGCGCACTCAAGACAGCCTTTTGCTCCTCCAAGTATCTCTTGAACTCCGAAAATTCCCCCTGCACCCTTTCTTCCACATTCCGCCGATATTCCAAAACAGACTGCAATTTGAATTTGAACATATCTTATTCATTAAATAAATCGAGTAACTGCCTTTTGGCTTCGTCAAAATCGACTTTTTCATCGATATTTTGCCTCAAAAAAGCGTTGACCTTGTCCACCATTTTGATGGCGTAATCAATACTGGGATTCGAGCCATTGACATACGCCCCGATATTGATGATATCTTCCGCTTTCTTGTGCGTGGCGATGATGTTCATCACATCGTTGGCCCTTGTCTTCTGCTCCCCGTCGACAATATCGATCATCACACGGCTGATGCTCTGCAACACGTCAATCGCTGGATAGTGATTTTTATTCGCCAACGCGCGTGACAGCGAAATATGTCCGTCCAAAATGGATCTTGCGGCGTCCGATACCGGTTCGTTGAAATCATCCCCCTCAACCAAAATGGTATAAAGCCCCGTGATGCTGCCCACACCCTCGACAATGCCGGAACGTTCCAAGAGTTTTGGAAGCAAGCTGAACACCGACGGCGTGTAGCCCTTGGTGGTCGGCGGCTCCCCGACGGACAATCCGACTTCGCGTTGCGCCATCGCGAATCGTGTCAGGGAATCGACCATCAATAAAACATGGTTTCCCTGATCTCGAAAATATTCGGATACGGTCGTCGCGACATAGGCCGCTCTCATGCGGATCAGAGGATGCATATCCGACGCGGCCACGACAACGACGGACCGGGCCAGCCCTTCTTCGCCCAAGTTTTTTTCCAGAAATTCCCGAACTTCCCGACCACGTTCTCCGATGAGCCCGATTACATTGACATCGGCCTTGGTGTTTCGCGCAATCATGCCCATCAGGACGCTTTTGCCGACGCCTGATCCCGCGAAAATCCCCATGCGCTGTCCCTTGCCGCACGTAAACAAAGCATTTAACGCGCGAACACCCAAATCCATCGGTTCTTTGATACGGCCCCGGTCAAGGGGATTGATCGGTTCGGCATAAATGGGATACTCATCTTCAAAATGAATCGGCCCTTTGTTGTCGATGGGATTGCCCAAACCATCGATCACACGTCCCAAGAGCCCTTTTCCCACACCGATGGACGCCTTGCGCCCCATTGATAGAATCTTGCAGCCCGGACCGAGACCTTGAATGCTTTGCAA
>CAZPTW010000377.1:0-3607 GCA_964589235.1 uncultured Smithella sp.
TCATTTCGGGCGGGTGTGATTAATACATAAGTGAGGGACATATAAAGATATAACCTGAATCCTGCATCAAAATTTAAACAAACGAACATACATCCGGCAAACGCTTACCGGTAAAAGAATAGCAAGAATCGCGGAAAATGATTTATTTTGCTGATCAGGGAGATTGCCATTTAGGCGCGCTCACTGAAATGTAGATTGGATTTGGGTTTGATGAATATCTTCTAAAACAAGTAAATCAAGGGTTCGAGAACCACGCATGTTTGTTGCATTTATAAAATGCTGATATTACGTTTGAAATAACCAGTGCAAGAAATTTCTTGCACTGGAATTCATTAAAAACGCTTCATGATTCAGGTATAAAGTTTTAGGAGTAGCGTCCGGTGAGGTGGTATTTAAGTCTGATGTCTTTTGTAGTCATCATCCAGTCTGATAATATCGTCTTCTCCTAGATAATTTCCGCACTGAACTTCAATTAATTCCACCGGCGTTTCTCCTCGGTTTTCCAGACGGTGCATAGTTTTTACAGGAATGTATGTGCTGTCGTTAGGGCTAGCGTCAAATGTTTTGTCACCGATAGTGATTCTGGCGATACCGGCGACAACTACCCAGTGCTCAGTTCGATATTGATGAAGCTGCAGAGAAAGGCGCGCCTGCGGGTCGACATGGATACGCTTGACTTTATAATTGGGGCCTTCTTCCAGAATGGTATAATGGCCCCAGGGGCGATGGGTGATTTTTGGGCTCATGTCAAGAAACTCTAAAGTTTCATCATTAGATACGTAAGCGCTCTAAACATGGTTGCCTGACCCCAGTGAATCATCGGTGTTTTGACCTTTTTGATCGGTAAAATCCGATAGATGAAATATCCACTGGGATCCTGCATGTTGTCAATGGTCCAGTGAGCGACTTTCTTAGCCGTTTCCAGTGATGTTTTGTCCCGGTCAAAGAAATACACGAGTGTGTCGATGGCCTGCGCCGCGCATTGGATGTCAAGAGGATAAGCTCGATTGTGATAGTACTTCGGCAGTCCGTTTTCTTCAAAGAAATGATCCTTGAAATATCGATAGCCTCTATTCAAATTGTCTTCAAAATCCGTGTCACCGGTGTTATCAATGTAGCATTTCAGCGCGTCCAAATTGTAGCCGGTATGGAAGTTGTCGATCCAATGGTATTTAGGATGATGGCCGTAGTACCACGACCCATCCTGATTTTGCCGGTTGCAACTGTAAGACATGGCCTCTTTGGCCAGAGGTAGATTGGTCCGATCACCGGTAATTTTGGCCGTTCGTGCCAGAAGTCCCGCCCCAAGCATATTGGAGTTATGGATGGAGCTTTGCTCCGGCATGATGTAACTTAGACAAGTTCCCGTTTCCGTCTTTTCACGAGGAAGGGCAACGATCCAACGACAACTGCTTTTGGCGACATCAAGATATTTTTCGTCTTTGAGCTGTTCATACGCATCGAGAAAGGCATGGCCGATCAGGCTGACCCAGACGATGGTGGGCTCAAAGATCGGAATTTTTCCGCCGCGGCTGGCATAATCAAAATGGTTCCCCCAGCTATATTCTTGATATTTTTTGGTTCTATTTTCCATCAGCCAAGTCAAACAGAAATCAACTTTATCCTTGTATTTTTTTTCGCCGGTTAATTGATAGCGGTTAAGATAGCCGCGGGCGATGTATCCCATCCCCTTAGTGGAAGGCTGGGGTCTGACGCCGAGGATACCGCGCAGCTCGAAGGGGCTCTGACGGATGCTTTGTTGAAGAATCTGTTCCAGAAAGCGATTTCCGAACGTCAGCGGCCTTAGGTAAGACAGAAGGCCGTCGAAAGGTTCGTACCCTTTGTAATCATGATTTTCTATCCATTTTTCCAGACGATTGATACTGGAGAGTAGTTTGTCTTTCATGATGATTTCAGTCCTTTCAATATCCGGTTAATGCATAAATGGTGTGCTCGTTTTCAAGAAGTCGGAAAAAAATAGATAACCCTAGATTACGCAATAGGATTTAGAGTTGGGAGGGTTACGGGCAACGAGAAGCGTGACATTTATCTCAGAGTCCCAGAAACCATTTCCTGCGTTTCATGGTCAGTGATCATTTGAGCATTCGCCGGTTGCCGTCTTTTACCCGATAACCGCCCATGGCAAATAGCTTGCAGTGTAACGTCGACATCTTCTACTGGACTTTCATTCCGATGATGTTCTGGCGGAACAGACTCATCGATCCGGTTCTCCGCCTGAGCCCTGTCCTTGTAAAGATTTCAGGACTGAATCGCCGGCAAAGCTAAATTCATGATGAAACAATGGTAACGGTACTGGTTGTAAAGGTCTCTGTCCTGAAAAAGCCGCAACTGTCTGCCGGTGGCTTTCGGACGATCCTGTATCTTCTGGCGAACGATGACCATCCGACGGGCTTTTGAACGGTTGATGTTTTGATATTGCGTTTCGCTGATCTCAATACCGTCGTCTAACTTCAACCAAACTTTCTGATGGGATATTTCCTTCTGGATCGGCCCATACAGGCGAGCCGCAATGATGTGGGAAATCGGGCATCCTGCCCGTTCCTCCAAGTACCGGAAAAGGGGTTGCATTCGTTTGTGCCGGTTCGACATGTCGTGAAACGATTTGAATCTTGCCAGATTAGGAATGGTTGTCCAGGTAACGATAGGCATTGTGCAGATTGATTTTCTGAATGTCCCACCGCAGTTTTGTTTCAATCCTTTCCCTTGCGAAGGCCCCCATTTTATCACGTCGGGGCTGATCGCACAGGAGTTCAACGATGGCTTCGGCAAAAACAATTTCATCATTACTAGTTACGTAATAGGCGCTTTCGCCCGCGGTGACTTTTCCTTCCGTCGTTTCGAACATGACAATCGGTTTGCCGAAAGTCATATAATCCATAATCTTGATCATGGTGGATTTATCAGTAAACGGATTTCGAAACTCCGGATTGACGCATAAATCAGCCGTTATCAACACCTCATAGAGGTCTTTGTATGGAATGTAGCCGGTAAAAGTGATATATTTCGCCAGGTCCATTGATTTGGAGAGCTCCACCATTTCATTCCAGTGTGGTCCGGTTCCGACGATGATGAATTTGATGTTGTGAATATTTTTGTCATAAACCAAATATCGGATCGCACGCAGCAGGTTGTCGATACCTTCCTGATTGTTGATGGTACCGAGATAAGCCACGAGATAGTCAAAGCCTTTTTTCAAGTCGGGATTGGGTTGCGGTATTTCAATGCGGTCCAGATCGGGGCCGTTACGAACGACAAAAACTTCTTTTTCCTTTTTGCCGCCACGTTCGATTGCAATTTTTTTGTAGCTTTCATTTGTGGAAATGACAATGTCGGCTGTTTTAAATGTCATCTTTTCCATCCAGAGCAGCATCTTGTAGATCGTGCCCTGTTTTCCAAATTTGGCAACATAGGTTTCCGGCGTGATATCATGATGGTCAAAGATGTATTTAACGCCGAATATTTTAAAAAACAGTGCGATAATGAAAACGTGGTCGGGGGGATTGGCGCTGTGGATGATGTGAAATGGTTTTTTGGCGTAGAGCTTTATGCACAAAACAAGTTCCCAAAAAAGGGCGGAAAAATATTC
>CAZPTW010000378.1:0-3594 GCA_964589235.1 uncultured Smithella sp.
CAAGTGAGGCGACACGGCTCATCATCAAAACCATCGACGAGATCGCCTTCCAGACCAATCTGCTGGCTTTAAACGCCGCAGTTGAAGCCGCGCGGGCGGGGGAGGCGGGCGCCGGCTTCGCCGTGGTGGCCGATGAAGTTCGCGCGCTGGCCATCCGGGCCGCCGAGGCCGCAAAGGAAACCACCGGTCTGATAGATAATACCATTCAGAATGTCAACCAGGGCAAGGAGTTTGCCGTGGCGACCAAGTCGGCCTTCGAGCAAAACCTGGATTTGTCCAACAAGGCCGCCACACTGGTTTCGGAAATCGCCGCCGCCTCCAATGAACAGTCAGCCGGAATCGAACAGATGAATCTGGCTATGTCGTCCATCGAACAGGTCGTCCAGCAGATCGCGGCCCACGCCGAAGAAACGGCCAGTGCCTCGGAAGAGCTAAACGCCCAGTCCGCCTCGATGCGGGGCATCGCCGAGGAGTTGGTGGTGATGCTGGGGATGAAAAGGGATGAAATGGTCAAGATGGATCAAAAAAACGAAATAATCGATGATGTCGCGGATGAAAAAGTTCCGCAAGTGAAGTGAAAAAAACGGGACGTCTCTGCCTTTGACCGGCAGAGACGTCCAAAACGTCCTCCGCCGGTTTGTGTCTCGGCCGTTCGTTATTCGATCAATTCTCTTTTGCCGTGTTCTCAGCGTTTCCAAACACTGCTTTGTGTCAGCGGTCAATCGAAAGGGCCTATCCCTCCCTGTTCGCTCGCACCGACAAAACGTGCGGTCACATTCCCCCTAAATCTCCGCCGCTTCTCCCCGGCTTCATCTCCCTTCCTGCCATCCTGCGTAAATCTCTGAAAATCGCATCTTCCGGGTCTCCTGTAGATACGCCGCCCGTCTCATCTGCCACCATCACAGAGGTCACTGATCAACCGGACCGTTGATGTGCTGCAACACCGGATAAATTAGGTGCTCCTTAAAATTCTTGCATATATGCCTTGACAAAAAAATATTTTTGGTAAATAATGACCTGCATTCAGCCTTTGTGAATCCTTGCAGAGGCTGAAAAATAGAAAACATAATACGGGAACGAAATTTGTTGCCGGTTATGGAAGACCAGCGTCCCGCCGTTGCCTCTTGCGAGGCGTCATTGGATAAGCGTTATGTTTCTTTTGGCCATGTTCAGAAAATCAATCCCCACTTATCGTACAGAAAGGAAGGCGAGCCCTGGCTTGCCGATATTTTATCTGATTGGAGCCTCCCATGGTACGCGTGATTCAAATCATCTGGATGACTTTTGTCCTGCTTATGGCCGCGGGTTATGCCACTGCGCAGGATAGCGCCGAAGTGCCGGTTCAATTCGATATTATAAAATATCAGATTGAAGGCAACACCCTGATCCATCCGGTTTGTCTTGACCGGATCCTCGCTCCTTATACGGGCTCAAAAAAGGACATCAAGACGATTCATCAGGCCAGAGCCGCTCTGGAGAAGGCCTATCGTCAGCGCGGTTTTGCGGCGGTTCGGGTTTCAGCCCCTGAGCAGGTTGTGGAAAAAGGCATTGTGCGGCTGAAAGTGAAGGAACCCGTCGTCGGAGAGGTTAAAATTGAAGGGAACCGGTTCTTCGATGAAGCCAATATTTTCGTAAGCCTTCCCGCCTTGCGCAAAGGGGAACCCCTCAATACCCGGTCACTGGCGACAAACATCAAACTTGTCAACGAGAGCCCGGCCAAACAAGTGCAAGTCCAGTTGCAGCAGCATGAACAGGATGAAACCATCCGCGCGACCATCGGCGTGCAGGATCAAAAATCCTGGAAAGCGAGCCTATCGCTGGGCAATACCGGCGATGACAATACCGGAAAATTTCGGACAGGCGTGCTTCTGCAACATGCGAACCTTTTTAACCGCGATCATCTGTTGAGCCTCCAGTATATTACTTCACCTACAAAAGTCGACAAGGTCGGCATTTACGGCGCGGGCTACCGGCTTCCCATTTATCCGCTGGCGGCGTCCGTAGATCTCATCGGCGTTTACTCGGACGTTTCGTCCGGGTCTGTGGAGGTGGGCGGAACCTCCATGCAGATCAAGGGGAAAGGAACCACGCTGGGGTTTCATTACAATCAGAACCTTGCCGCCGTTGGCTCCTACGAACACAAATTGACCGCAGGACTGGATTACCGCGCCTATGTCAATGATGTAGACTGGCAGGGGAATCAACTGGGCAACGATGTGACCGTTCATCCTCTTTCTCTGACTTATGCGGGCAATATCACGCTCAGGAAGTTCGGGGCGGGGTTTTATCTAGGCGTTTCCTATAACCTGCCGGGAGGCTGGGCGGCCAATGATGAAAGAGACGATTTTGAACGTGCGCGTCTTGGCGCCCGTCAGGATTACACGATTTTGCGTTTCGGCGGCAATCTGATGTGGCCGTTTTACGGCGACTGGCAGGTTCGTGCTGCGTTCAACAGTCAATACGCCAGCACGCCGCTGGTGGCCGGAGAGCAGTTCAGCGTGGGTGGCGTTGGATCGGTTCGGGGGTTCTACCCAAGCCAGGTGTCCAATGACAACGGCTATACGGTGTCCGCGGAAATGATCACCCCCGATATCATGAATTTATTACACGTGAAAAAAGTTCAATGCCGGGCACTTGCGTTTTACGACCGCGGGTATGTCTCGCGTATCAACCCGCTTCCAGGCGAGATCGACAGCGCGACCATTTCCAGTGCCGGTCTGGGACTGCGGGTGACGGACGGCAAGTATGTATCGGCCTCGCTCGATTACGGATGGGTTATTGACACTCTGAATGGAGTCAAATCCAGAGGCGACGGTCTTCTGCATTTTATGATCATTGCGTCTTATTGAAGGCGGAGGAGGGATAAAATATGAAACTTCCAGCAAAGAGAAAAGATAAAAGGAGTTGTTCCTCAATAAGAATAAGCGAAATGCTTTTTCTCGCCCTTGTGGTTGTTTTGACGGGCGCGCACCTGACTTTTGCGGCGCCGGCCGGCGAACAGGTTGTCGCCGGTCAGGCGTCTTTCGATCGACAGGGTAATTCCCTGACCGTGCGCAATACTCCCGGGGCCATCATTAACTGGCAGGATTTTTCCATCTATTCCAATGAAGCGGTGCGGTTTATTCAGCGTAGCAATCAAAGCGCCGTTATGAACCGGATTGTCGGACAGAATCCTTCAATCATTCTGGGGCTTTTAGAATCAAACGGCAAAGTCCTGCTCGTCAATCCCAACGGCATAGTTTTCGGCCCCGGCGCCCGGGTGGATGTTCAGGGGTTGATTGCCTCAACGCTGAATATCAGCAATGCCGATTTCCTGGCCGGACGTTATTCTTTCATCGCCGGATCGAAATCGGCCGGAATCACGAACGAAGGAACCATCCGGACACCCTCAGGCGGCAGCGTCTATCTGATCGCCTCGAATGTGACAAACAACGGAATCATTACGACGCCGCAGGGGAAAGTGCTGCTTGCGGCGGGGAGCAGCGTTAAGCTGGTCGATTCGTCAAATCCCGACATTGCCGTGGTTGTCAGCGCGCCTGCTCATCAGGCCCTTAATTTGGGCAGCATTATTGCGCAAAGCGGCTCCATAGGCAT
>CAZPTW010000379.1:0-3591 GCA_964589235.1 uncultured Smithella sp.
AGCTTTTCCGCAATTCCGGATGCAAGGGAAAAGGTGTTGTCACATCCCTTTCAGGCAATAATGTGATCGTCAAAAAGGTCACGTTGGCTCAAATGGAAGAAAAAGAGCTTCGCGACTTGATTCGTGACGAAGCGGGGAAGTATCTTCCTTTTGACAATATGGATGACGTTAATTACGATTTTCAGATTTTGGGCGATAATGAATACAACCCCAATCAAATGGATGTGATCATTGTCGCCGCGAAAAAAAGCGACGTCAACAGCTATGTGGACGCCATCACCTCCGCCGGCTTGAATGTTGTCATCATGGATGTGGATTCCTTCGCCTTGGAAACTCTGTATGAAGCGAATTACGACTTCGAAGCGAGTGAAATCGTCGTCCTGGTCAACATCGGCGCCAATATCACAAACATCAATATCCTCAAAGGCGGCATGTCCATTTTTACCAGAGATTTCACCTTGGCTGGAAACACCATCACGGAAGGTCTTCAGGAACGGTACCATGTTTCCGAGGAAGAGGCGGAAAGAATGAAGCTCGAAGGCGTGACCGGAGAGCAGGAAAATGCCGATTTGAAAAATACGATTTTGGAATGTGCCGAGCCGATATGTTCTGAAATTGAAAGATCCGTCGATTATTTTCGATCGACTTTCGGCGGTGACTATATCAAGCACGTTTATCTGTCGGGAGGCTCCTCCAGAATTGCCGGTTTGACCAATCACTTGTCTCAACGATTGAACATCGAGACGGAATTGATCAACCCGCTTCTGAAAATTTCCTTTAACAAGAAAAAAATAGATCCGCAAAGCCTTGAAAGCATTAAAACGATTGGAGCCGTATCCATCGGGTTGGGTTTAAGAAAGCTAGGTGACAAATGATCAAGATAAATCTTTTACCTTACCGTGAAAAAGCAAAGAAGGAAAGTCGATCGAAACAGATTTTTTATTTCGGCGCTTTTTTGATCCTGTTCGTTTTGGGCCTTGTCTGGTCCTATTTTTATTTTGCGTCCGAAGTTTCCGGATTGGAGGAAAAAGTCGCGACCTCCAAACAGACATTGACCCTGCTTAACGCGAAAGTCGGCGATCTTGAAAAATTCAAGGCGCAAAAAGCCGAGTTGGAATTGAAACTCGGTGTTATTGGCAAGTTGGAAGAAAATAGGCTTCTCCCGGTCAAGATGCTCGATGATCTATCGATGTTGGTTCCTCAAAAAAATATTTGGCTGACCAAGATTGAGCAAAACGGCGATTCCTTGAAAATTGAAGGTGTGGGCCGTGACAATATCGCGGCGGCCGATTTCATGAAAACGATCGAAGGTTTTCCACCGATCAAATCGGTTGATTTGGTATCTTCCAAGAAAATTGAAATTTCAGGCGTTACCTTGCAGCAGTTCGCTTTTATCTGCAAGATGAAAAAGGGATTCTAAACTATGGCCATTACACTCAAAGACATAAACAAATTGTCTCTTCAGGCCAAAGCCTTGATCGTCATCGGTTTTGTTCTGGTCGTCGGCTATCTGTACTATATGTATTTTCTGTCGGATCTACTGGAAAAAAAGTCAAAGCTGGAAACCGAATACCAGCAAATGCAGGACCAGATCAAACAAAAAGAAAAAATTGTCGTGCAACTTGATCAGTACAAGGCCGATGTGGCGAAACTGGCGGACAACTATAAAATCGCATTGCTGAAGCTTCCCGATCAAAAAGAAATACCGGGCCTCTTTCATTCGGTTGCGCTGGCCGGAAGAGACGCCGGAATAGAATTTTTACTGTTTGAACCGAAAGCGGCGGTACCAAAAAATTTGGAAAAACCGGAAGCGGCAAAGCCTGCAAAAGTTTCCTCGATGATGAAGCCGTCTGATCAGAGAGCCGAGGATCAGCAAAAAGCGCCGCAAGCGCAAACGGCGTCGCCTGCCGCACCCGCCGCGGCGAAAAAGCCGGGTGGAAAAGCAAGCAAGGAACCTGAACCGGAAACATTCTATGAGGAGATTCCGGTTAAGGTCACGGTGATGGGAAATTTCCAGAATATCGTTCATTTTTTTGAGAAAGTTGCCAAGTTGCCGAGAATCGTCAACATCTCCGATATCGTGATGGGAGATCGAAAGGACGTGAAAGGTCGAGGGCATGTCATCACCACGACCTGCACGGTAAAGACTTACATGTTTGTGGATAAAAAAGAACAAACAAGTGAAAAGAAAAATGAAAAAAAATAATCTCATTCTGGTGGTCAGTTTATTGATCCTGTTGGCATCGGCGTCGTTCGTGTTCAGCGCGGAGACGGCAAAGCCGCTCCCCCCGGCAAAGGTGGGGCCGCAAGTGAAACCCGCCCATGTTCCTTCACCGATTCCACCCCCGGTGAAACCCGTGAAGCCGGGGGAGGCACAACCTCAAGCCCAGACCCCACTGACGCTCCCCGTGGTTCAAACGCCTGAAAACGTATACAACTACAATCCTTTGGGGAAACCGGATCCCTTCCGGCCGTTTGTGGATATTGAAGTTGCCGCCGTCAAAAAAGAGAAGGAAGCCAAGAAAGAATCCATTTTCCCTTTGCAGAGGGCCGAAGTCGAAAGCTTCAAATTGGTGGGAATTGTTGGAGACCAAGCACGCAGAGTCGCTGTGGTCGAGGATTCCACGAAAAAATACTATCCGATTTTTGTGGGCACCAAAATCGGTCTTCATGACGGGAAAGTCACCGAGATATTGATGGATCGGGTAACCGTGGATGAATGGGACGGCAAGAAAATGAAGAGAATTGTCTTGAAACTGCGCAAAAATATATAACGAGGTAAAATCATGAAAAACTATTTATCCAAAATAATTCCAGTTTTCATCATTCTTTGGATTTTCTTATGTGGCCCGGGAATGGTCGACCAGGTCAGCGCAGATCAAAAAAAAGACGCCGGGATCAAAAATGCGTCCGTGGGATATTTGGAAAAAGTTTTGTTTGAAAAAATGAAGGGGCGTGAACGGGTCTCCCTCATGGTCTCGGAACAGCCTCTGCTTGCGCCCCCCTCCCTTCAGGCGGACAACAGCCTCGTGATCAAGCTCGAGAATTTGTTTGCCCCCGAAAGCATGCGCCAATTGATGGGCAAGGGCGAGTTGCTCAACGTGACGGGCGTCAAAGCTCAACAACAGACGGTGGGTGGGAAGCAGTGGGTTTATCTCACCATCTATTTAAAGGAAAGCGTCCCCTATTCGATTCGCCAGGATGGGAAGGCTGTTTTGATTGATTTCAATATCTCCGGGATGGAAGCGAAACTGATGTCGTCGGCAAAAGTGGCCGCAAAAAGCCAAAAAGAAGAGATCGTCAGCGAACCTGAAGTCAAAAAAGTCCCCCGCCGGGAAGCGATGAGTCGATATACCGATCGGATCATTTCATTGGACTTTCAAGATGCCGATATCAAAAGCGTTTTGAGATTGATGGCCGAATATGGAAATACCAGCATCGTCTCCGGCGACGACGTCAAAGGTAATGTTTCCCTGTCCATGAAGAATGTCCCATGGAGCCAGGCCCTGGAAGCTATCTTGAAAGTGCACGGCTTGGTGCAGCAACCGATGGGAGATGTCATCACCGTCATGACGCTTGAGAAGAAAAAGA
>CAZPTW010000380.1:0-3588 GCA_964589235.1 uncultured Smithella sp.
CCGCTGTCTTTCAGGCGCCATGACGAAAGCAGGTACCCCGCTGTCACCATATGATGAAACAGGATGGGACACTCGTGAAGCTCCACACCGATGAGCTGACAAGGAACCGCCAAAACGGCCCGCAGTCCTGCGGAGGCGCCAAGCTCGTCGAGCAGGTCCCCCATCGGACGCACGTATGCGATGGAGGAGAAGGGATCCCCTTGATTCAAAAGAAAAAGCGTGTCCATCATTCTTGAGGCGATGTCCCGGAGATTCGCCAAGAGGACGTTCAGACACGCGGCATCCGCTGGAAAGGCGTCGCGCAAGCGTCTTTCGTACTCATCGATGCCCGTCGGAAAATCAAACACGAAATCATCGAAGAGATAGCGGTCGACGACCCCCTGTCGCCCCATCCGGGAAAACAACGCCTCCGCGTCGATGTCTAAAACGCGAAACATCCGGCCTAAAGGCTCGTCAGAGCCCAATGCGCCGACGTAGTGCACCCCGACCGGACAATCCATCCCGCCGCGTCGGTAGGAATTCATCAGACCGCCCGGCTGCGGATTTTTTTCGACGATCGTCACCTCGAAACCCAGTTTGGCCAGAAGAATACCGGCGGAGAGGCCGCCGACGCCCGCGCCGATGACAATAATTTTTTTCCCATCAAGGGGAGATCTCATGGATGGTTTCCTTCGCTCGGCGGCCTCAAAAGGCCGCCATCATGGGGTTGTTTGATCGACCACCGTCTCGGCCTCGATGAGCGTCATGGTCAGAACATAAGACATCAACCCGCTTGCTCGAAGCTCGAGGGCTGAATAGGGATCACCCCCGGCCGCAAACAAGACCGAACGCGTCAGGTCTCCGTCTTCCGTATAACGATCGATTTGGTTTCGCCCTTCGGCATCTTGACTGATATCGAGCCAACCGCCTTGGGCCAGCTTCCAGCGGCAGATCTTCCGGCCATCGGGCAAAAAACCTTCTCCAGCCGGATCCCCCGACGGCGGCAGAAAAATCAATTCGACATCCTCCATCAAATTCCGGGCGAAATCGGGCGCGTCGAAAGGCGGCAGGGCTCGGCTGACTTGAATGTCCCCCCGGTGCCGCGTCGCTTCAAAAAGAGAGAGCCCCTCTGCGCTGACAATGCCGCAGGTGACCGCTTTTTGCCGAGGGTGGACCAGCGTCACCCCCATGAAAACCGTCTGTGTCCGTCCCGCCGCGCGAAATTCAATGGCGTGAATAAAACGGGCGTTTTGCAAAACATGCACCCTGGGGCAGGCCGTCTTGGGTCCGGCATCGCCTGAAGGTCGAATGGCCGGCATGGATGAGCAGGCGGCCATCAGAGCGGCCATCATCAGGATTTTGGTTTTTTTCATTGGACATCCTGAAACACGGAGGGATCGATTTTCGAGTTGACCGCCACGCGCAAAAAGTCGATGCGCGTTTCCGCGCTCCCGCTTTCCACAATCCGCACGGACTTGATCTGCGCGTCTTTTTTGGAGACGGCAATTTCGATTTTTTCAAAAAAACCCGTCATGCTCTTTTCCGCAGGCCAAAGCGTGATCACGACCGGATTCCCCTCTTGAAGAGATGCCCGAAAGGCCGGATTGGCGTCGAATCGTCCGCTCATCCAACCTGCCACTTCGTCTAAAACAATTTTCATCGCCTGCGCGCCTCCCGTGGAATCTTCCACCATCTTCCCGCCCGAGGCGATGTAGCGTTTGGTGATCCCTTTGTTGGAAATCACCACGCTGCGAATCGGTTTGCAATATTCCCAACGGAGAGCGTCCGGCGCGACAAAGAAAAACCTGCCCTCGGAGACGAGGGGCTTGGAAAGCATTTTCATGGTTTTTTTCTGAACGAAATCCGCGGAAAGGGTTTTGATGCGGGCCGAGTCTTTGCGCAGCTCGGCAAACCCATCCGCCCAGGCGCCCATCGGAACCAGCAACCATGCCGCAAGAAACAATCCGCCGATTATTCTCATCATCGCTTCTCACCGACTCAGAACATCCCACCGTTTACGGAAATGACCTGCCCGGTGATGTACGAAGCGTCATCGGAACATAAAAAGCGGATGACACGCGCAATCTCTTCCGGTTTGCCGATGCGTCCCATGGGAATGATGTCCTTGATTTGATCGGCGGGTATCGGCATGGCGCTCAACATGTCCGTTTCCACCGGCCCAGGCGCCACCACATTGACGCGGATGCCGAACCGCGCCACTTCCTTGGCCACCGAGCTCGTGGCGGCGTTCAAGCCCGCCTTGGCCGCCGCGTAATTGGCTTGGCCGCGGTTGGGATGCATGGCGGACACCGAGGACACGGAGACGATCGAACCGCGCTTTTTTCGGATCATTTCGCGCAACACCGGTTTGGTGACATGGTAAAACCCATTGAGTGTCGTGTCGATCACGCGATGCCATTCCTCCTCGCCCATCATCATCAAAAGGCCGTCCGCCGTCACCCCGGCGTTGTTGACGAGCACGTCGATTCGTTTATGGGTTTCAACGATCCCGGCGAGGGCCTGCTTCACCTCCTCAGCGCGTCCGACGTCGAATTTGCAGATTTCGCCCGCCCCGTTCGCCGCCTGGACCTGAGCAAGCGTCTCAGCCGCCGCGGCTTCGCTCGCCTTGTAATTGATCACAACGTAATAACCCGACCGGGCCAACTCCACCGCCGTCGCCCGGCCGATGCCCCGACTGGCTCCTGTGATGATTGCCACCTTCTTTTCATCCATCAAACGACACTCCTTTGAAATAATGGTTAGGGATCCTGATCCAAACGTATCGCCTGAAGCACCGCCTTGAGCAAGACCCGCCCCTTTGCCGTCACCACACCTTCCATGACGCCGTAGTTGTCCAGAGAGTGGAGGCTGTCGACATGGACGGTGATGGGGGTGTTCACCTCGATGGTGTCTGTGCTGAACTCGGCGGACTTGATCCCGACAAGCCAGCCTTTCACGCCGCCTTTGCCTTCTTTTTTCCGTTTATACCCCTCGACGATCGCCGAGGTCTGAGCGATGGCTTCGATCAAGGCCAGCGCCCCCACGCCCCGGCCGTCATAGAGCGGCCAGCGTTCATCGACCACGGCGGTGGTTGTGGCGGAATGCTCCTGCAACTCGATCACGTCCTGAATGACTTTGATCGGTTCGCGGTGCGGAATCAACGCTTCGATCTCGATCATCGTTCTTCATCCCTTTTTTTGCTTTTTCAATTACTGAGAAAATTGTCGAGAAGTCAACAAAAAACATCACCACCGGTCATTTCCTCGTTGAGACCAAAGCCGGCGGCGCGGGAGCCGTCCCAAATGCCGCATTGATTTTTTTCCCCATTTCCGATAGATCAACAGCGTTTCACATTCGAATGATAGGCCCGGTGCGATCATGGTAACGGAAGAAAAAGACCCTTTTATCAGCGCCTACAGGAAGATTTTTATCCTGTCGAAAACCACAAGCCTGCGGGAATATACCTATTCCGGCTTTACGTTCGGCGAGATTTACGCCCTGGCCGCGGGCCTCAAAAAAACACTCGCCAGGCGCGGTGTCGAGAACACCGTTTGTCTGCGCACCGAGAACAAAGCGGTGATCGCCGCGTCCGTCTCGGCCTCGATCGCC
>CAZPTW010000381.1:0-3585 GCA_964589235.1 uncultured Smithella sp.
CTCGTTTTAAATACTTGCACCTCACGGGAATCTCGAAACTGTCGAAGTCAGGAGAAGTATCGGTCAAAGACGAGGGGGGCGTTTGCAACTTGAGAGCCTAGGGGGGCATCCATCCGGCGGGTTTGAGGAATAAGAGAAATATTTAATGCTGTCATTCACCCTCCGTTCAGGCGGAGGAAGTAATTGATACTAAAAAAAATAATGGAAGAGATGATCGCTGATACAGGAATCGTCAACAGCCAAGCCCAAATGATGTTTCCTGCGACTCCCCAGCGAACGGCGGAGAGCCTTTTGGTGGAACCGACGCCGACAATGGCTCCGGTGATCGTGTGAGTCGTGCTGACAGGAATGCCGGCGATAGAAGCTCCAATAATGGAGCAAGCGGCGGCCGTTTCAGCGCTGAATCCCCCCATTGGCTGAAGCTTGGTGATTTTTGTCCCCATGGTTTTGACGATTCGCCAACCGCCGAACATTGTCCCCAGCGCTATCATGCTATAACAGGCGATGATAACCCATATCGGGATGTGAAAGGTATTGCCCATCAGCCCCTTGCTGAAGAGGGCCATAGCGATGATTCCCATGGTCTTTTGAGCGTCGTTCATGCCGTGTCCCATGGAATAAATCGCCGCAGAAAGAAGCTGAAGTTTGCGAAATATCTTGTCAGATTTAGCCATATTTGAGTGCCGGCTGGAATTCATGGCAATGATCATAAACACAAAACCCAGCATCATGCCGATGGCCGGGGAAATAAAGATAAACAGAGACGTTTTGATGATTCCTTTCCAAACCAGAGTGGAGACGCCCGCTTTGGAAACCGCCGCACCAATCAATCCCCCGATGAGAGCGTGTGAGGAGCTGCTAGGAAGACCATAATACCATGTGGTGATGTTCCAGATGATCGCCCCGCCTAAAGCGGACAGAATAACCAAGTTGTCGACGATGTCTAAGTGGATGATTCCTTTCCCGACCGTGTGAGCCACTTCTGTTCCAACAAAGAACACGGCGATAAAGTTGAAGAAGGCGGCCCAGAGAACAGCTTGCCTAGGGGTCAACACGCGAGTGGAAACGACGGTGGAGATGGAATTGGCGGAATCGTGAAAACCGTTTAAAAAGTCAAAAATCAACGCGATAACAATCAGAGCAATGACAAATGCCAAGGAATCAAGCATAAAATGAACCAGCCTTTCCAGAAATCGAGGGTAAATGGTCTTGACGGGGTGTTTTCATAGTTCAATTATTTCTGATGATGGAACTCGTCTTCGGATTCGGTTTCTTCTTCGTGTTTTTCTGAAGCAAGATCTTTGGTGATGCTTACAATATTAAAAGCACCGAACAAAACGGCGGTAACCATTAAAAAAATCACAAAAAAGGCCAAGGCGCGATACGCCTCGATCCTAATTTGGGTGATGTATTCGGTCTCCCGGATTTTCTCTGAGCAAATATTTTTCACAGACTCGACAATGGCGTCTATTTCGTCGGTGAGGTCTCGATCGATCCCACGGATGCTTTTGTCGATAAGAGATGCATTTGTCGTGTTGATCGATTTATACCTTGCCAGCGCTTCGCGATACCGCTTTTCCAGTTCCTCGTGGCGATGAATGACGCCTGCGATCTGTGGTATCGACATCTGAGCGTCGCTTGTAATCTTCAAAAGCGATTTGAGATATTCGCTTGTCTTCCTGTTCTCTTCATTGAAGGCTTTGAGATGTTTTTCAAAGAGATTTTTTTCTTGCCCTCGGAGTAGGATATTTTTCCATTCCTGCACCTGTTTTTTGAAATGAACCTGAGCGAGACGTGCGGTGTCAATCGATTTGGCCATGATCTGACCTTCTTGAACACTTTTATGCAGACGCTGATTCGATTCCAGAATGGCGGCAAGACTGTACAAACCAATGACAATCACGAGAATGGTCAGCATGCCAATGGAAATCACAATTTTCCTGCGGGGCGATACATTTTGGAAAATGCCGTAAGATTCATTCATGAAGATGACCTCGTTTGAATTTTGCCAAGAGTGCCCTATAAAAGAAATGTTACAATTGGATGACAAGTGGATGACAGCAAGAAGACAAGTTCTCTCTATAGTGGTATCTCTCATCCTATCGATGTTATTTCATTTTACGAACAACTGTCTATGTCGTCAAGGACAAAATGATGGTGTGTCGGCATCAAATAGAAAAGTTCTATTTTGGAGCACATGATCTGTCCGCTTTTAACGATGCTGATGGGAAGGGTCAAAAGGGTGCAGCCCTCTGCCCCTTCCCTTCGGTTTTGGCCGCGGCGGACTGACGCACATCTTGTCTTTTTCATTTTTCAAGTTGTCCATTTGGGTCATAATCGGCCCGGTTGCGCCGCCCATGGAAGACCACCAGGGATCCATCCACGTAACGGTGGGCGTTAACCTTTACCTGGATGGAATGACAGCGATACGGATACGCCGGAATCTTAAGCGAAATGTTGTCAAAAGCCACGCCGGGATCCGACTTGACCATCTGTCCACGGTTTTCTCGCGGAGTATCTTCTCAATGATCTTCTGCCAAAGGGATAAACGCGGCCCCCTCCGCTTCAACATGGCAAACGATTGACCGGGCTGTTGATGGGCTACCGCACCGGACAAATCATTTGCTTCTTACAAGTGCCTAAAATCTAATTGACACACAATTTCCCGCTGCATATACTCCACGCGAAAAAGAGAAGTTATTCAACACCTATGAATCAGATGAAGGAGAACGCGATGACAGGATTCACCCGCAGAGACATGTTGAAAATGTCGGCATGCGCCGGACTTGCGACGCTTTCACCGCAACTTTCAGGTTGTGGTTCTACCGCTTCCGCAGCCCAGCCCTTTTCACTGCGGGCGCCTGTCGGTCCCACGCCAGTTGCGCAGATGGGCCAAACCGTTTATGCCTATGAGTTGTATATCGGCCGGGCGCTTTCGCTCAATCTTTCGATAACCAAAGTTGAAATTATGGCGGATGGTGTGCTGGTTAAGACGTATGAGGGATCGGAACTCTCGCAATGCCTGATCACAAAGATGGATCCCTTTTCAACCGACGAGGCTCTTTTCACGGGTAGGGATTATAAGGTTCTGCTTGTCTGGGTCACTTTGGGTTTGTCCTCTCCACCTCCCTCGCGTTTCTCCCATAGAGTCTATTCTCAAGGCGGCCTCGTTGCCGAAGGAGGCATTGCCGATGTGCAATCAGGGGTAACGCAAATCGCCCCGCCGATTAAAGGCGATCGATGGTGGGCCGCCAACGGGCCGTCAAACTTTGACCGTCATCACCGCAGTTGCATCATCGATGTCTCATTCCGGTGCACCATTGCTCAGCGCTTTGCAACGGACTGGATGCAGTTTGGCGCAGACGGCCGTCACTACACAGGAGACGGAACACGCTGTACGGATTATTACTGTTATGGGGCGGACCTTTTGGCGGTGGCCGACGCAACAGTGGTTGAAGCCCGGGACGGCATTCCCGAAGGCGTCCCTCCGAATAACTATGCCGCAACGACGCTTCAGAACGTTTTTGGAAACAGCGTTATCCTAGATATCGGCGATGGCCGTTATGCCGCCTACGCGCATATCAT
>CAZPTW010000382.1:0-3567 GCA_964589235.1 uncultured Smithella sp.
TGTGTCGGTGGTGGTGCCGGACTGCGTGATCGGAATGACGAGGGTATCGGACAGATCCGTTTTAAGGCCGAATCCGCTCAGTTCCGACGCCACCCTCGCCGACACGGTCAGCGGAAGGCCTTTGAGATGCTCGGCGAGCGTATCGGCGACGGCCATGCCCGCGACGGCCGCCGTTCCATGACCGATGACGACAAGGTGACGAAGGGTTTTGTTTTTCAGACCCGTCACCACGGCGGGGGGGACGATGTCCGGCCCGAGGTTGAACGTCACTTTCACCGACGCTCTGTCCCCTTCCGTCCGGTGATATTTGCCGCGCAGCGTCCGCCGGATGGACAAGGCGGACTCGGAAATCTCCTTCAAGAAAAAATGGGGGTAGTCGCTGCGGTCGATATCGCGGGTGGTGATTTCCGCGGTCTGCAAAGACTGACGCGAAAGCGCCAAAGGGGTCCCGTCATAGAAACAGGCGGAAATGCCGCTCAGACCCGCCCCCCGATGCTGATCGAGAATGAAGATCTGTCCAGAGACGGACCCTTCGGCCGTTTCGCCGTTCATCTTGATGAAACGGGGCATGACCTCGACCAGACCGTATAGCTCCGAGGAAAACATCAACTGATCGTCGCTCACGCCGACATAAATGGATTGACCACTGCCTTTGAGCGCCAGAAACATCTTTGACGGTTCCAGGTTGCTCGTCATGGCGATGGCGTGCGACCCCTGAAAATCGTTGACCGCCAGGCGAAACGCCTCCGTCAGATTTCGGCCCGTTTTCAAGTATTTCTCGATTTGCAACGGAATGATTTTCGTGTCCGTGGTGACAAGCGGAGAAATCAATTCGCCGTCTTGTTCCAGGGCGCGCCTCAAATCATCGTAATTGTCGATGTCTCCGTTCAAAACCACATTGATTTCCGCCGTTCGCCCGGGATAGGCGGCATACTCGCTTACGGGGTCGGTCGTCTGGTGGTTGTTGACAGGGTGGCAGTTGACTTCCGTAATCGCGCCGACCGACGCCCAGCGGGTGTGAGAGAGGGCCGTTTCGCACTTCGATTCCGCGCCGGCAAAGATCTGAAGGATCCGGTCGCTTTCGATGAATTGTCGAAGTTGGCTGACATTGCGGCCCAGTTCCCCGACGATGGAAAACGTTTTATACGTGAAGGTGATGCAAGGACATCCGGGATCCTGGGTTTGCGAAAGGGAAATGGTTTGGTTGAACAAATCCGATTTACGGGTTCGGCGGGCGTATTCATCGGTGAGGCCGCGAAGGGAAATTTTTTCCAAAGCGTCGGAAAGATCACGTTCCCGTTTGAAAGTGAAGGTTAACTGAAGTCCTGCCGAATCCCGACCCCGAACCTCCAAACGATCCAAGGCATTGAGCAGCAGATTCAATTTTCGGTACTTACCGAATGCGGTGCTCGGGAGATCGGTTGGCCTGGAAACGCCGCTCAGAGCGCGGATTTTGTGAAAATTGTCCAAAATGTCGTGCTCCAGCATCCAGCTTACATCTTTCACCAAGAGCAACCGACTGTTGACGATCTCGAGATCGGCCGACCCGATGGCCATGGTCGGATGCTCCAAGTGTTTTTCCTCTTCGGCGACAAAGCGCTTCATGTCGGCCGCGAGGTGGGCCAATCGTTGGGCTCGGTCCTGTTGGAAAAAAAGGATTTCCTGCGCGTCTTCTCGCTTGAGGGTTTCCACGGACGTTTCCATGCTCCGCAGCACACCGGCGCCGCCTAAATAATCCGCCGCGGATTTTTTTTCTTCCAAAAGGGCTCGCAACCCCTTGCCTTTTACGTCCCCCCAAATGGAGAGCAAGGTGAGATCCGCCTGAGGGTCCGTCGGGATGTTCTCGAGTCGACAAGTCATCAACCCGGCAAATCCGCAATTGAGCTGATCGGGGAGCAATGGAAAGAAAATGATGGCGGGGGCCCCGACGGCGTCGGGACGGCGTCCGACGTAAATTTGGCACTCCCTGATGAAAGAGAAGGCCCTCTTGAGAAAGGTCATGGTGACGGCAAAAAGCAATTTCATGGCATTATTTCGATTTTTCACAGCTGATGCCCAGTTTGGTCATCTTGTCGGTAAACGTGTTGCGGTTCATGCCCAGAAACGCCGCCGCCGCGCTCTTGACATTGCTGGAGCGTCGAAGCGCGATTTTGAATAGGCCTTTTTCCACCATGGTCATAACTTCCTCGTGAACCCTGCTTTTCCCATTGCCGGAATCCGAGAGGACGGTGGTCAAGTCTTCGAGTTTTTTTTCCAATATTTCTTCGACGGCCGAAAAGCGATTTTCTCGGTCCGCCGAAACAGGCGTTGGTTGGTTTTGTTTTTTTACTCTCATGGTCTAAAACTCCTGGTGATCAAACCTTAAAAAACATAAAGTAATCATTCGTATGCGATACCGCTGTTCTTAAGATGCGATGGATTTATGAATGATGATGGCGACAAGCACGACGACGGCCACCCACATTAAAACCACCGTCGACATCCGTTCGATGGGATGTTCCAGATATTGATTGATGTCCGGTTCCACTTTTTCGCCGTCGAGTTTGCCGGCGATAGACCGGACCAGCTCGGTGTGTTTCTCAAGCATGTTGGAAAGGATATAGAACCCTTTGGTGGTGGTCAGAAGAAAATAGGCTTTGTTGCGCAGCACGACGATGCCCAGATGCGTGATCTCCGACCAGCTGAACTGCTTCGTTCGGAAAAATTTCCGCAGGGATAAACCCTCTTCGGAAAAAGTGAACTTTCTTTCGGCGGATTCGACCGCGACGATAAAGCTAAGCGCAAACAAGATCGCAATCAAAATTTTTTCCCAAAGGGCGCCACTCACCAGGGTCATGATCATGAGCACCAAAAGGAGCAAAACCGCCGCCGCGAAGGGAACCATAAAAGGTTTCTTGATTTTATACGTTTGCTTCAACGCTTGTCTCCAAAGCCTTCCGCCATTTTTCGTCTATACGTGCCGCTTTTCCCGCCTTGCTTTTCCAAAAGCATGATATCGCCGATGACCATATCCTTGTCGACGGCCTTGCACATATCGTAGATAGTCAGCGCGGCGACGCTCACCGCTGACAGGGCCTCCATTTCGACGCCGGTGGGACCGACCGTCCAGACGGTGGAGGTGATCAAGATCTCCGCCCGTTTTCGATTCAGTTCGAACTGCACATCGACGGCGGTGAGCGCCAATGGATGGCAAAGCGGAATCAGATCGCCCGTCTTCTTTGCGGCCAAAATGCCCGCGATTTTGGCCGTGGTGAGGACATTGCCTTTGGTGAGAGTGCCTGATTCAATTTGTTTGAGTGTGCCGCGTTTCATTTTGACGACACCGCAAGCCTTCGCCGCTCGAACGGTTTTTTCCTTTTCCGTCACGTCGACCATTTTCACCTGTCCTGCGTCGTTGATATGGGATAGTTTTTTCATGTCGAAAATGACGTAAGCAAAAACGGTTTGCGACCCGGCAAAACGATTTCGTGGCTCATCAATTTAGGGCAGACCCTAGCACAGCGGTCTTGGAGAGTCAAGGAAGTCGGAATTTTTTTTTGGGACAATTAAATCCTTGATATAAATATC
>CAZPTW010000383.1:0-3560 GCA_964589235.1 uncultured Smithella sp.
TGACCATTACGGATCACCCCGTTTCCGAAACTGAAAAAATGCTTTCAGCCATAGGCTGGCGCGGCCTTTTTATGGTCGAAATGTTACGCGACAGTGAAGGGAAATTATGGTTTGTCGAATTCAACGGTCGCCCTTGGGGAAGCATGGCTCTGGCGCTGCGTATGGGTTTTGATTATCCTGCATGGGCTGCCAAACAGATTGGAAATCCAGACTTCGTTCCCGACCGGCCAGCCCCAAAGCAAGCAGTCACTTGTCGGCATCTCGGTCGTGAACTTATTCACATTCTGCAGGTGTTTCGTGGTCCGAGCTCTCCAGCCATTCCCAACTGGCCTTCCATTGGGCAAACCCTCAAGCAGGTTTTGCGAATCAATCGCAACGACCGGTGGTATAACTGGCGATCATACAATAAAACACTTTTTATTTCAGATACTTATAATACCATTATGGACGAAACAGTCCGCAAATGGTCAAAGAAGTGATCGTAAAAGCAGTCTGCCACATTCATTCCAACTGGTCATATGACGGCAACTGGAAGCTATCCAGAATTGCCGCTTTTTTTGGCCGCCTCGGCTATCGGGCTATCCTTACCTCAGAACACGATCGAACTTTTGACAAACAACGATGGAGCGACTATCAACAGGCTTGCCGAGCTGCTCGCACACCTAGTACAATCATTGTCCCCGGCATGGAATACAGCGATGCGACAAACACCATTCATACCCTCGTCTGGGGCGTAGAAGACTTTTTGGGAGCCAACCGCCCTGCGGTCCAAACTCTTCAGGAAGCCCGCAAGATTGGCGGCGTCTGCGTACTGGCACACCCATCAAGACGCGATGCATGGCGGCTCATCGATCCGGCCTGGTTGCCTCTTTACAGCGGAATTGAACTCTGGAACCGGAAATTTGACGGGATCGTCCCCAGCCTTCACGCCGCTTCACTCCTCGAATCAGCAAAAGGGGCCATGGCTTTTACCGGATTGGATTTCCACGAATGCAATCAAGTGTTTCCTCTATCGATGCATATCAGTATCACCGGTTCTAATACTCCGGAATCTCTTCTGGATGCTCTTCGTCACGGCAACGCTCGCGCATCGGCCTTCGGAATGGACGCAACCGTCTTCCCGTCCGGCATTTCATACCGAGCTCTTCGCCTGGCCGACCGATTCCGACGCATACTATCGCGAATAATAAAAGGCAAATGACTGTCATATCTTCAAGTAACGATCACATATCCATCTGCATCTGCACCTATAAACGGCCTGACATGCTTGAGCTTCTGCTGAGCCGACTGGCGCAGATTGAAACCCATAATCTTTTCACCTATGAAATCGTCGTTGTGGATAACGATGCAAATCAAAGCGCCTGCCCTGCCGTTTGCAAGACAAAACAATCATCCCCAGTCCGTATCAACTATTTCGTAGAACCCGAGCAGAACATTGCGTTGGCCCGAAATAAGGCCGTCGACAATGCGCAAGGCAATTTTATTGCGTTTTTAGACGACGACGAATTGCCGGTGAGACAATGGCTTTTCAATCTGTATCAATCGATCAGATCCTACAACTGTGACGGTGTTCTCGGTCCAGTGCGCCCGTATTATCCGGAAGGATGTCCCCAATGGCTTATTAAAAGCCGTCTCTGCGAACGTCCAGAACACAAAACGGGAACTATTCTGAACTGGGGACAAACCAGAACCGGCAATGTGCTTTTCGATAAAAGAATATTTGATGAAGACTCAAGCCATCGCTTCGGCCGGGAATTTGGAAGATCCGGCGGCGAAGATATCGAATTTTTCAAAAAGATGGTGGAAGCTGGAAAAACCTTTATTTGGTGCAACGAAGCGCCGGTATATGAAACCGTTTTTCCCGAACGTTGGGAAAAGCGCTTTTACTCCGAGCGATATTTGAGAATCGGCGGCCTGGTCGGTGAAAAAATCCGCAAGCGTGAATCCATGGCCGTTGGCCTCTACGCTCTGATCAAGAGCGCCTTATGGATTGTCTCCATGAGTTTCGGATATCCCCTGGCACGCCTGGCCGGAGAACATCTGGCCATGAAAGCCGTTACCAAAATCATGTACAACACCGGACTGATCTCCGGTTATGCGGGCCGGGTTATTATCCGCAACCGCAAAGAGTAAAGATATTTGCCCATGCCAGTACGCATCATTAAACTACTCATTGCCGCCCTGTTTTTTCTGATCACCGTGATTGCCCGTAAAATCCGCTCTCTGTTCGGAATCCAGGAGCCGCCAACCCTCGTCATCATCACGTACCATTCGGTAAAGGTAGCTGATGTCAGGCGGTTTGCAAGGCAAATGGACATGCTGCTCAAAACCGGCAAACCCCTCTCATTGGCGAACAACCTTGCCGACCTGTCCAGCGGGCTGAACATTGCCGTCACATTCGACGACGCGTATCAAAGCGTTCTGGAAAACGCCTTGCCCATTCTGCAAGCGCGTCATATACCGGCGACAATCTTTGTGCCTTCCGGCTGCCTGGGGAAAAACCCTCCCTGGATCACCAACCCGCGTCATCCCTATGCGGCAGAAGTCGTAATGACCGGAGAACAGTTAAAATCGCTTCCCGCAGAACTCATCACCATCGGCTCGCACACCGTCACACACAAAAATCTCAACTTTGCCGATAAAGGTACACTCAAGCGTGAAGCCGTCGATTCCAAAACCGATCTTGAAAATCTGCTGCATCGCGACATCACCTTGTTTGCCGCGCCTTATGCAACACTTGACGAAACTCAAACCGGCGTCTTCATCGAGGCGGGATACCAGTTCGTTTTTCTGAACATTCCGACTTATCCGGCAACCCGAACGGGATCATTCGTCCTCGGCCGAAACAGCGTCGAGCCGACAGACTGGCCGCTTGAATTCTATTTAAAAATTTCCGGCGCCTACCAGTGGCTGCCTCTGGCCATCAATTTGAAAAAGAAACTGAAACGCTGATATGGTTTTCAACTCCTATACCTTCTTTATCTTCTTTGCCGTCGTCATGGCGCTGCACTACTCGCCAATTGGCTGGCGCGGCAAAAAAATCAACCTGCTGGCGGCAAGTTACCTTTTCTATGCGGCATGGCATCCGCCGTTTGTCATGCTGCTGATGATCTGCACCCTTGCCGACTGGTTTGCCGGAAAAGGCATTGCCGCGGCCGCGACCGACGGCAAACGAAAGTTTTTCCTTTTCCTGGCCCTGAGCATCAACCTGGGGATGCTGGCTTTTTTCAAATACGCCAACTTCCTTCTGGAAAACTTTATCTGGCTTGCCGGATTGGCTTCCATCCATTTTCAACCGTTAAAACTGGACATCGTCTTGCCGTTGGGCATTTCATTTTTCACCTTTCAATCCATTACATATTCGTTTGACATTTACAGGCGCAAGGCGGGCCCCTGGCCTTCGTTTCTTGACTACGCGCTGTTCGTCAGCTTCTTTCCCAAACTGGTCATCGGCCCCATCACCCGGGCTTTCGATTTTCTGCCGCAATGCCTCAACCCCATAAAAATCAACGCGCAGAAAATAGCCTTCGGCTTTTTCCTGCTGCTTCTGGGGCTTTTCG
>CAZPTW010000384.1:0-3552 GCA_964589235.1 uncultured Smithella sp.
ACAGTTGGTCGGATCGACGGTCGAGACGATGACTTTGCCGCAATCGCCGCAATACCAAACCGGGATCCGATGCCCCCACCAGAGCTGGCGCGAAATGCACCAATCGCGGATATTGTTCATCCATTCAAAATACGTCGCTTCCCAGGACGACGGAACAATCCGGGTTCTCTTTTTGACCACGGCGGCGATGGCTTTGGCGGCAAGCGGCTTGATTTTGACAAACCACTGTTTGGAGACCATCGGCTCGATGTCTGTTTTACACCGATAACACTGACCGACGTTGTGCACGTAAGGCTCCGTGCCGACCAAGTAGCCTTGGGCCTCCAGATCGGCGAGCACATTCTTTCGGGCTTCGTAACGATCCTGCCCCTGATAGGCGCCGCCGAATTCATTGATGACCCCCCTGCCATCCATAATCGAAATAATCTCCAAGTTATGACGCTGGGCAATGGCAAAATCGTTGGGATCGGAAGCGGGCGTGATTTTGACCGCGCCGGAACCGAAATCCATCGTGACATATTCGTCCGCGATAATCGGGATTTTCTTATTCATCAGCGGCAATATCACAAATTTGCCGATTTTATCCCGATATCGTGGATCGTCCGGATGAACCGCCACCGCCGTATCGCCCAACATGGTTTCAGGGCGGGTGGTAGCCACCACGATATCTCCGTCCCCGTCGGCGAAAGGGTACCGGATGTTCCACAGAAAGCTTTGATCCTGTTTGAATTCCACTTCCAGATCAGAAATCGCCGTGTGACAGCGGGGACACCAGTTGACGATGTAGTCGCCTTGGTAGATCAGATCATCGTTGTACAGGCGGACAAAGACTTCGCGAACCGCCTGGGAAAGGCCCTCGTCCATCGTAAAACGCTCGCGGTCCCAATCGCAGGAGCACCCCAGGCGTTTGAGCTGGTTGATAATGACGCCTCCGTATTTTTCCTTCCACTCCCAAACGCGGGCGATAAACTTTTCCCGCCCCAGTTCATGGCGCGATGTGCCTTCCTTGAGCAATTGCTGTTCAACCACGTTTTGCGTCGCAATGCCGGCGTGATCCATCCCCGGCATCCACAAGGTGTTGTACCCTTGCATTCGTTTGAAGCGGATGACGATATCCTGCAGGGTGTTGTTGAGCGCGTGCCCCATGTGCAGGATACCCGTGACATTCGGGGGAGGGATGACGATGGAAAAAGCGGGTTTGTCGCTTTTGTCCTGCGCGTGAAAATAATTGTTTCTCAACCAGTATTCATACAACCTTTTTTCTGCCTCGGCCGGATCAAAGGCCTTGCCCAATTCTTTCGTTGCCATGTAATTCTTTTTCTCCTCGTTGGATACATAAAAGGGCTTGCGCCCTTCGGTGCCGCACCGGGAACTCGGTCGATCTTAAAAGTTAAGGCGGGACAAAGAATCATCCCGCCTTCTTCAGTCGTTATAGACGGACGTTCAATAAAATTTCAACTCCTCTTTCACTTTGCGAATCATCAGCAGCGCATCCACCCCCGGCACAGGTTTCAAGGGAGCGAATTCGCCCGTGGAGATATCTTTGGCTTCCATGATTCCGCGGGATGTCACGACCATTACGGCGTTGAAATACGGCAGATCGGACCGCAGATCGGGGAAAGGAGAGGTCGATCCGATATACTTGTTCGCGAGCTTCTGGTCTCCCGACACCTTGATCAAAATGTCCTCGATCATCATCGCGTATTCGGCACGGGTCACCACTTCCGCGGGCGCGAAGTTTCCATCCGGATTTGTTTCCAACCCCCTTACCCCCAGCTCAAGAACGCCTTCGATGTCGGCCTTCAGCGGATGCTGAGCGATGTCGTTGGCGGTTGTTTTTACGGTCTGAGCTTTTTGGGCCGCTTTCTCCGGGTCTTTAAACGCCGTATCAAACGTTTTGGGCGTTCTCTTTTTATACAACACATCAATTCTCAATTCCTCGAGGAACAAGGCAGCGGCGTCGGCCCGGGTGATTTTTTCCACCAGGGCGATTTGTTTACCGGTCGCCGTCCCGGGCATGGCCCGCTGTACCTTCTGGATAAAGTTCCATTCGGCATCCGCCCGCCCGACGTAATCTCCCTTTAGCTCCAGAACTTTCGTGAACATCTGGCCCGCCGCGTTGAATTCATAACCCTCTTTGTAGGCCAACCCCATGAAGTAGTAGGCGGCGGAACTTCTCGGGTCCAGTTTGACGGCGTCATCAAAATTTTCTTTGCAGATTTTCAACCACTTTTTCTCCACCTTGCTTTTGGTCTGGTAGCGGATATTCCCGATATAATAAAAAATCTTTTCATCGCTGGTCTGGGCGAACTTTTCCGCTTTCTCAAGCTGAGCCGCCGCGGTTTTGTAATCGGCCGTATAGGTCTTCACCAGCGCCAATCCGGTGTAAGCTTTGGAGAATTTGTTATTGATGCTGAGCGCCAGTTCAAATTCCCGCTGGGCGTCGGCGTACTTTTCCTCGTCGAGAAACTTCATGCCGGTGAACACATGATGTTCCGGCGTGTCGAGCTGGCTGACCGGCGTCCTCGGCGCCGGAGCGCAGGCAAAGAGCATCAGAGTCGCAAACAAAGCGGCGATAAAAAGGCCTCTTTTCATTTCATGGTGACAAAACATATCATGCTCCTTTCTTTAGCAAAAGGTTTCTCAAAACCAAGTGACCCCTCTATGATTCAATAAAAACCTTGTATAACTAGCTTTTGTGTCGTTTGAAGTCAAGTCAATAATACGCTTTTTCCGGAGATCCCTCCCCCCTGCAAAACCTGTTCGTTCACCGGAAGCAATCGTATTTCGATAAAAATTCCTCCAGAAGCCTTCGAATGGACAGCCTTTGTTCCGGGACAACCCAAACGATGCTTTTGTCCGCGGAAAACCATGTCATCTGGCGTTTGGAGTAATGCCACGTATCACGGTTGATGAGATAAACGGTTTCCTCCAGGTCGTGTCGTCCGCGGAGAAAGTCGATGACCTGCTTATACCCCAAGGACTGTAAGGGTTTGAGATGCTCGCCATACCCCCTGGCCAACAAGCCTTCCACCTCGGCGATGAGCCCCTCTTCCAGCATTTTCGCGGTTCGGGTGGCGATTCTGTCTTTCAGAATATCGCGATCGACCCGAAGTCCGATTTTCAAGACATCGTACGGACAATCCAGGAAGGCATGCCGCCGCTGCAAGTCCACAATCGATTGGCCGATTTGATCCAGGACTTCGAGGGCTCGGATGACACGCACGGAATCATTGGGGTTGATCCGCGCGGCCGCCCGCGGGTCCCGACGCCGCAAAAGCTCGTGGAGATACTCCCGTCCGTGACGGTCGCGAAGACTGCGGTAGTGATCGCGCAGTCTTTCATCCGCGGCCGGCGTTTCAATCATCCCGGATATGAGCGCCCGGATGTACAGGCCGGTGCCACCGACGACAAAGATGGGTTTTCGCCTCCGATATAAGTCGTCGATGACGCGGCGTGCTTCTTTGGCGTATAATGCGGCGTTGAACTCCTCATCGGGATTGACCACGTCAATGAGATGGTGGGGCACACGATTTCGTTCCGCCTGGGTGG
>CAZPTW010000385.1:0-3543 GCA_964589235.1 uncultured Smithella sp.
ACTTGAACCCGCAACCTGCTGATTACAAATCAGCTGCTCTGCCGATTGAGCTACGCCAGCAAGCCTCTTAATTTATTGGCTTTTCCCACAAAGCACTTTTTGTGCGCACAAATAAACGCCCACGTTGCTTCGTGCGAATTGCGGACTTTAATTTTTATACATTTTTTTGTCAAGATAATTTTTAATATTTCCCAAAAAAAACCAAGAAAAAAGATGAGGGGTCATTCCCTATCGTTGAAATAATCCGCAGAGAAAATGTAGATCTCCGTCTCTTTCTCCTTCCAGGCTTTCGGCGGTAAACCTGCTTTGTAGCAAGTTTCTTTCAAAAAAGTTTCTCGATCCCACCCATATTCAAGAGCGACCTGTGGCAAAAGCAAGCCGGAATTATAACCTCGCACAATGTATAATCCATGCGTTCCGACTTCGATTTCATCAACATTTTTGACCTTCTGCAGGGGACTCAAAACGGATATCTCAAAGCTTAAATCCCTGATTTCTTCGCTTTTAACCGATGGGAAACGCGGATCATGAAATGCCGCCGCCACCGCCATCTCCTGAACCGTATCCCCCAAGGGTTTGACGGCCTTGATATACCCGATGCAGCCGCGGAGATGACCGCGTTTCTTCAACGTGACAAAGGCGCCTCTTTTTTCTTTCAGAATCGGAATATCCAACGTTAATTTCGGCATTTCCTTATTGCCAGCTTTCGCGATTATAGCTTTTTTGGCGATTTCCAAAAGTGTCTTTTTTTCCTGATCTGTTAATCCCATTTTCCCCTCTGATTTTCTAAATAAACCAACTATTTAAATCAACCACCGGCTTTTGATTCCCGGTCAATTCTCTTGACTTGGCGAATTTCCGAAAGCCGCGACGATGAAATGCACGTCCTTTTTGAAGCCATCATGGCCACCGACACAGACCCGCCGCGCATATCCATTGCCCGGGAAGGGGTTCTGGGGCAAAGCGCCCAGATTCATCTTTGATCTATGGACTCCGAGACAATCCCTTCGGGATTTTTTCTTTCTGATCGTGAAGACGACTCTCAAAAAAGATCTATGGCATCGACCATCCAAACACCTGTCTCACTCTCCCCCTGATAAGCGAAAGGAAGATCCTCAGATCATGCTCCTCGATATACGTCTTGGAGCCGCAAAAGCCTTTGCTCTTTTTTAAAACCTCACATCCAAATGATCTTTTTAAGAAACAGACACCCTGCCGTATCTCACAACCGCCGCTGCTATATACGGATCCTCCAGAAAACGCAACACTACGTCTCGAATTGATCAAAAATCATCTCTCACGTTTTCGATCGCACATCAGGTCATCGGCATAGGGCCTTACGTCGCTCCAAGACATCATAGCCCGCGTGACGGAATAAGGATAGCAAAGATGCTTCCTCGGATATCCACCTTCCGTACGTTTTCCAATTTCACGCGATATCGTTTATAAAGTAAATCAATCTCTAAAATAGCAAGAAAAAAAGCAGTTCCTATTCTTCCCCTTCCCTTCCCTTCACTCTCTGAAACGCCAAATGGTTCCTTCGGGGGTATCAAAGAGTTCTACGCCCAAATTCGAAAGTTTTTCTCTGATGGTATCCGCATCTTTCCATTGTCGGGCTTTTCTGGCCGCTTCTCGTTTCTCAACAAGCGCCATAATTTCATGGCCGGGTACGCGCTTACCGAAATCCATAACACAAAGAATTTCATTTGTCTTTTTAAGCGCGTTAATAATCTTTTCGGTATCGACGACGCCAATTTTTCCTTTCGCCAGAAGGATATTGATTTTCCCGATAAAATCAAAAAGTTCAGCCAGGACACCGGAAATATTCAAATCTTCATCAAAGGCCTGCTCCACACCGTGATGGAGATCGTAAATCCATTGATCGACATCGTGAGATCCTGGTGAACGATCCCCGATTGCATAAAGACGCGCTATGAAAGTGTCCAGTCTTTTCACGGTATTTCTTGCCGCTTGCAGGGCTTTTTCCGAATAACGAATAGGCTTGCGGTAGTTCATGCCCATCAAAAAAAACCGGATGTCCCTTCCGCTGTACCCCATCCGTTTCAAACGTTCCATGGTCACAGCGTTATTCAACGATCTGGACATTTTTTTCCCGTCAACAAGGATTAAGTCGACGCTGATCCAATAACCGGCGCCATTGCGGCCTGAAGAGGCTTTTTGAATCGCGACGATATTCTCACCGTGAGGAAATGTTTCATCTGCACCACTGATATGAATATCATAAGACGACCCCAAATATTTTTCAGAAATGGCGGCGCATTCCAGATGCCACCCAGGTCGAACATTCCCCCATTTTGTTTTATGGCAAATCCCCCTTTTCAATTCGGAAAGAGAGGCCCGTTTTAAAAGAGCGAAATCCGCCGGGCTGTCTTTTTCGTAATCGTCCAGATCGATCGATTTACCCAATCTCGTTTTGGTCAAATCGATGTTAGAGAGATGCCCGTAATCGTTCAGCTTGGAAATATCGAAGTAAACAGAGTGTAATTTTTCGTACGCATATCCTTTATCGACCAGTTTGTCGACAATCTTGAGCATTGCGTCAACATTTTCAGAAGCTTTGACGTAAATATTATCCGGGGAAATATTTAAGAAACAAACGTCTTCGAGAAAAATCTGAGCGTACTGATTTGAATACTCCGACAAATCCATGGCCGCTTTTTCCGATCCTTTGATGGACTTATCCGATATATCTACGATATCAATGACATGCTTGACTTTATACCCCTTGCTCATCAGATAGCGGCTGAGTAAATCGGCGACAATCAGCCTCCGATAATTCCCAAGGTGAGGGACGTCATGAACCGTCGGGCCGCAAGTATGCATCAACACTTCTCCGGCTTTCAAAGGACGGAAATAAGTTTTTTTGCGCTTGCTGATGTTATGGAAACGAAGGGTGGTCATTTCTTCTTTTACGGCGAACAATTCCGTGCTTAAATAACGCTCACCTCCATCAGGGAAAATGACCACGATGAGACCTTCTTCCATCTCCATGGCTTTTTGGGCGGCAACGAACATGGCGGCGCCGGAACTCATACCCACCAAGATTCCTTCTTCCTTCGCCAGTCGACGAGCTGTCTCGAAGGCGTCTTCATCCAGAATATTGACTTTTTCATCCAAGCGTTTCTTATCGAAGATCCCCGGCCGATAAGACTCCCGCATATTTTTGAGTCCTTGAATCTTGTGTTTCAAGTAAGGTTCGACCCCGATAATTTTAATCTGAGGATTGTATTCCTTGAGGCGCTTGGATATGCCCATGGCTGTGCCGGTTGTTCCAAGGGTGGCGACGACGGTCGTCACTTTTCCATCAGTTTGTTCCCAGATTTCTCTTCCTGTCCCTTCGTAATGCGCCGCCACATTGTCTTCATTGTTGAACTGGTCCGTTCCGAAGTATCGATCGGGATTCTCTCTGAGCATTCGATACGCGACTTCAATGGCGCCATCCGTTCCTTGAGAAGCCGGAGTAAAAATCAGATCCGCGCCAAAAGCACGTAGAATTTTTTTGCGCTCTTCACTTGCCGATTC
>CAZPTW010000386.1:0-3524 GCA_964589235.1 uncultured Smithella sp.
CAAAGCATTAAAAGTCGTTTGTGTCCTTCACGCTCCAACACTTCCACCTCTTTTTTGATTTGCTCCATGGTCAGGGCGACGCGGTTGAGATCCTTGTTGTCGCGGCGGAAACCGCAGTAAAGACAATTGTTGGCGCAATAATTGGCGATGTATAGGGGTGCAAACAAAACCAGTCGATTCCCGTAGATGTCCTCTTTGATCTTATGGGCGGCTCGAAGAATCTCACCGATCAACTCTTTATCTTCCGTCTGTAACAACACAGCCGCCTCTTCCGGCGTGAGGCCTTTGAGTTCGTAAGCTTTGTCGATCATCTCGCGAACGCGCGACGGTTCAGGGTTTTTCGCCTGATCGAGGATTCCGAAAATGACATTGTCGTCAATGAAATCTCTATAATCTGTCATAATCTGCCTTTCTTCGCATACGCTAAACTTTGGTTAAGGACGACTTGACGGAAACACCTGGTAAAGCGCCCAGCTTTCCTGTCAAGGCTCCGATTTCATCGGTTGTGGCATGTACGATCAGAGCGATGATGTGCAGGCCGCTTTGTGTGTGGGGGAGGCCCATGCGTCCAATGATCATATCGCCGAAATCACATAAAATGGCATTGACTTTCTGGGCCTGCCTGTTTCGATCCGTGATGATGATCGTAATTGTACCAATACGTTTTTCCATAATCCTCCTTTCGGGGTCCACCACATGCGGCGGGGGCATGGAAGTCAAAAAGAGGGGGCGGGATATTACCGGTCGGAATCATTCGTGAGAACTTACGTCCCACGAAAAAAGGCTCGATCTGGGAAGAATCAAGCCTTCAGATGGCGACATCGAGTCTTTCGATTCCCCTCAAGATCAGGATAACCCTCCCTCTCAGGTCCAAACTATTTCCAATTGCTAAATATCGTCATGCAAGGGATTTTGTCAATAAAGATTTTTGACATTTAGAAGGTTGTGGATGAAGCATTTGGGCGATGACCCGTTTTTCTTCCAACCCCATGAAGAATTTCACGCCGCTGACAACGTCATCCAAGCGTATCGGTAGACGAAATCGCATCCATCATTGATCGGCCCATTGACCTCATTTGGACGCCAGAGACTTCGTTTGCGGAAAAGCAGCTTCTCACGTTATGGGCCGTAAACGGGCCGTCGCGAAGATCGATTCAAATTCGACCGGGTTCGTGATCCGAATATGCCGCCAGTGTTCGGCGGGAAAATCATCAAAGCTCAACGAGTCATCTCGTGGGATTCTGCGATCGGGGCGTGGATGAATCAATTCCGGTGATCGAGCATGGAGCAACAGACGCGCATAACGATGTCAATGAAGCGGTGAGTCGGGCGCTGCGCCATGTTGGCAAGAGAAATAACACGACGAGCAAAGCAGCAATGGGGATGGGGGGAAGGGATCGGGCAAAGGGATTCCAGGGGGGCTCACTGGATAGCTTCAAGAGAAGCCGCGTCATCAGTCAGCGAATCATTAACGCTGTCATAAGCAAAATGACAAAATCATGATGTTTAAAGACCTGACCTTTGTCGCCGGATCATTTTTTTGGAATTTTGGAGATCATCTCATGAAGAACGGATTTAACGTCAGGAACGGCCGAAGCATTGACGAGTGTTCCGCTCACATTCAGAGACGCATCCAGATCGATATTGCCTGCTGACATTTTCGCACGAACCACGTAGCCGCCGGCGTGATCTGTCCTCTTTTCGCTATAATCGTAATTTTTCCTTCCGGGGAGGGGCCGAATCCATTTCGTCGCATTGATATTCAGCTGAATACTCCCTTTGACAGACCGACTGCGCTGATCGACATCAAACATTTTGTATTCGAAATAGCCTGTATCATATTGCGAAAAGGTGCCGGGCGGATCATTGACCGTATAGGTCATCTGAATGGATCGCGGAGCAAGTTCGCTCAAATTTCCCTGAAAAAAGCCAAAGTTGCTTTCCGCGTCCTGCGCAAAAACATTGAGATTCACAAAGATCAGAAAGAAAATGCACAGCGGCGGCATCAGATTCTTTTTTGCAGTCAACCCGATTCCGCTTACAAAAGGGGAAAGGGCGGTTTTGGGAATATCGATTTTTGTTTTCATCCTGATCACCTTCATCACGATGGCGTTAAAGATTGAATGACTGGTCATGCAACTTCTTTTCTCACATAAGATTCAAAACTCGGCCCCGTTCTCTCGGCGATCTGTCGCAAGGTGAGAAACATCGCCCCATCATAATGACAGACTGTGTGGCGTTTGGAACCGCGTCCGCGCCAACACGCTCGAATTTAGATCGGCCGGGGCGGACTGTCAAGCGCGATTTCAAGGAGGTGACACGTCACACGATGGGCTGCCTCAAGACCGTCATCGCTTCGGCGTAAGCCGTCGGCAAGATCAAGCCGGGGGCAGGCCGCAGATGATCTGCAGACGCCGATGACCGTCCTGCCCATGAAATCGGATGGGCGGGCCATTCATGGAGCTTGCGGATTGGGTGGATCAAGCCTCCGCCATGACGATTCCAGACCTCACCGAGGGGCTGAAATATGTCGCCCGCATGGATGTGATGATGGAAGTTTCCCGGCAAGATTAATGAAAGGCGATGGGGGACGGCGCTCAACGTTTTTTTTACCGCGGATGTCCGCCATTCACGGGAAACACGGCGGATCATGCGGGGGCTCAATGTTTATTTGCTTTGCCGAGGGGATTTCCAGATGTTGATGAGCTCGATTTTTCCTCGATAGCGATTTTTTGCATGGATCGATGGAAAAATTGTCCAATCGATGGTATCCTGAATCAAATAGAAAAAATGAATAAAGGAGGTGTCGGCGGAGGGGTGATATTGTTTCATCTGTCTCGATGATTACGAAGCGCATTGCGGCACTGTCATCGGTTGAAGTGTCGGATGGTGCGATGGGTCCATTTATTTTTTTAATCAGGAGGGGAAAATGAAGCAGTCGAAAAGCATGTTGGTCTTGTTTTTTACAACCGCAATGATCCTCTGGATGTCCACAGCGTACGGTCAAGATATTGTGATCGGATTTTCCGGTCCCTTGAGCGGTCCCGCCGCTGAATACGGTCAGGATATGCTAAACGGCATCGACATGGCGATCAATGAAATCAACGCCGCAGGCGGCATCACCGTGGCGGGTAAAAAATATAAATTCAGGTTGGAAAAACTGGATGACAAAACGGATCCGACAGCCGCCGTGAACAACGCCCGGCGCTTACGCAGCAACGGAGCCATCGCCGTTTTCAACGGCGTATTTACGACCATTGCGGCCATCAACAAGATCAATCAGGAAAAAGGCAATGAGTTTCTTCTGATGGCTTACACCAGCACGCCGAAACTCTATGAGATGGGGAATAAGCTGCTCATCGGCATTACGGCGCCGCCTTTTACGGTGTATCTTGAGCAATTTGCAGCCACCGCCATGAAAAAAGGCTACAAGAAGGTGGCCATGGTCGTCACCGCCGGCGCGTATGGAGAAGAATGGCGTCAGGCCTTCAGAGAGCATTGGACGAAACTGGGTGGAACCATCA
>CAZPTW010000387.1:0-3483 GCA_964589235.1 uncultured Smithella sp.
CTTAATCGGATTTACGGTCTCGGCGGTCGTGACTTCATGCCCGAACATGTCGAAGCGGTCATCAATGAAATGACGGATATCGTCAGCCGCAGAGCTGCCGCAATCCCGAAGAAATATATCAGCCTGCGTCAATATTTTTAAAGGAGATTTATGACAACATCACTCAGACTCAAAAACCTTTCCACCAAAGACATCGCTTTGGCACCGGGTCATCGTATGTGTCAGGGATGCGGCGCCGCCATCGTCGTCAAGATGGCGCTTCTGGCCATTGACAAACCCGTGATCGCCTGCTCGCCGACCGGCTGCCTGGAAGTCACCACTTGCATCTCCGATTTCACGGCCTGGAAAATTCCCTGGATTCATTCAGCCTTCGAAAACGCCGCCGTCACGTTGGCCGGCGTGGAAACCATGTACCGGTCTCTCAAAAAAAGAGGGAAGATTTCGCGTGAAATCGCGTTTGTCGTTTTCGCGGGGGATGGGGGCACGTATGACATCGGCCTGCAGAGTCTCTCGGGCGTTATGGAGCGAGGACACGACCTTCTCTATATCTGCTATGACAACGGCGCTTATATGAACACCGGCACGCAGCGCTCCGGCGCGACGCCTTTCGGCGCATCGACCACCACCTCGCCCGCGGGAAACGCCGTGCCGGGGAAACTCCAACCACGCAAGGACATCGTCAAAATCATGGCGGCCCACAATATCGCCTACGCGGCACAAGCCTCACCCAGCCATCACCTCGATCTGATGCGCAAGGTTCAAAAAGCCATCTCCCTACCCGGGCCGAAGTTCATCAATATTCTGTCACCGTGTCACCGCGGGTGGCGTTCGAAAGCGGACGACGCCATCTCCATTTCGCGCATGGCGGTGAACAGCTGTTTCTGGCCGTTATATGAAATTGAAAACGGAAAAACCCGCGTCACACACATTCCGAAGGAAAAGCTGCGTCTGGCTGATTTCCTTAAAATGCAGGGACGTTTCGCTCATCTCTTCGCTCCGGAAAACGCCGGAATGCTCGAAGACGCCCAACGACAGGTGGACATGGACTGGAACACGCTTCTTGCCATGGGAACATGTCAGACCGGAGATGTCTAGCCATGACGAGAGGTTACAGACCTTCACCAGATTCTTCATGTTATGGGGATGATTTGACAATTAAAGAGGACTGCCTTGTCGCGATGACCCGAAACCGTGTGAATGAGAGAGAGTACCGACCGCCCATTATATACCGTTTTCAGGGAATCAGACTGATATCGTTTAGAAATCTTCGGGTTTGCACGAATGCTTTGATGATACCAAAGGGGCTTGGAACAAGTCAATCCAAGGAAGGGCTTTCGTTCTCAAAGCCAACAGAAAGATGTTGCACACGTGCATGGCATGAAAGGTTCCGGAAATGGCTCGTTTTTCAACGCGCGGCGATTTTCTGAAAATTGCTGGATTCTCGCCGTCTTTGAATCCGGAGGAACACGTGTCAGCTCCATTTTTTGGGCAAGACACAATGCGCCAGGCGCACAATTTTCGGACCAGACGAAAACCATCAGCCCCATCGTGATCACATCACTTTTCAGGCTAAATAATGATAAAATAGAATAATATGAATAGATTATGAGAATCATAAATGTTTTACAGAATACATCGATTTTTTCGATTACGATATTTCGAGGTCGGAGGTATGATTGCTTTTTTTTCACTCTTTTTCCATGATGATTAATTCTAGATGGAATAATTGTCTTGATTATGTTAATAATTAATTAATATTGCAGTGTTACGAATATTATATTCATGACACGAATTTTAATGCCATTTTGTTTTTGATTGTTAGTTGATGAATATTTTTCATTTTTAATATGATGAGATTAAATACATACTTGTTTTGTCATGTGTTACCAGCGCACGTCTCCATTCGGCACGGCATTTTCTATTCAACGTTATATTTTGACCAGCAAAAACATCCTGGATCGGCAAAACGCTTTTTCTTATCGAAAAACGGTTGGTTTGACAGAACAACCTCAAAACCTTACGAAAGGGGATATTATGGCCAAAGGAAATCATTCTGAGTATCATACGATGATTGACAGGCATTACAAAGAGCTCATGAAGCATTGTCAATCGCACGTCGAAGAGATCAAGACGACCCTTCCTGAACCGAGAGAGAGCTTACATGAAATTCTTAAGGAACGAGGCATCACGAGAAGGGATTTCGTCAAATGGACATCCGCCATGACAGTCGCTTTGATGCTTCCGCCCATGTTCAGGCCCATGGTCGCCAAAGCGGCGGAAAATTTCAGCCGTATCCCGATCGTCTGGCTTCATTTTGCCGAATGCACGGGTTGCTCAGAGGCTCTTTTGCGTTCATCCTATCCGAATGTCGACGACATTCTGCTAGAGACTATTTCTCTCGAATACCACGAAACCTTGATGGCCGCTTCCGGCGATCAGGCTGAAAAATGTCTGGAAGACGCGATTCATCATTTCAAAGGCAAGTTTATTTGTGTCATTGAAGGCGCCCTGCCCCGCGGTTTGAACGGACAGTACCTGAGACTCGGCCCTAAAGGCAAAACCGGTATTGAGATTGCCAAAGAAGTTTGCAAGGAAGCGGCCGCATGCATCGCCATCGGCTCCTGCTCCGCCTTCGGCAACATTCAGGCGGCCAAACCCAATCCGACGGATGCCGTCAGCATTAAAGAAGCCATTGGCGTTCCTACGGTCAACATCGCCGGATGTCCGCCCAACCCCGTCAATTTCGTCGGCACGCTGTTGCATTACATCATGTTCGGCGGCCTTCCGGCGCTGGACGGTCTGGGACGACCGATCTGGGCTTATGGCAAGCGCATTCATGACTTCTGCGAAAGAAGGCCTCACTACGATGCATCCGAATATGTCAATGAATGGGGCGATGCCGGCGCGCTCAAAGGCTGGTGCCTCTATAAAGTCGGCTGCAAAGGTCCTTATACGTATGCCAACTGCGGAAAAGTCCGCTTCAATGACGGGATATCCTGGCCGATTATGGCAGGTCACGGCTGCATCGGCTGCACGGAACCCGCCTTCTGGGATACCATGGCGCCGCTTGAAAAACCGCTGCCCGATAAATCATACAACGGCCGCGAGGCGACCGTCGATAATATCGGCATCGCCCTTACGGGCATTGCGGCTCTGGGAATCGCCGCTCATGCCACGGCTACCGCACTTCGTCATAAAGATGAAGATCGGGCCACAAAGCAGGAGGTGAAACATCATGAGTAAACGAATTGTTGTCGATCCGATTACTCGGATTGAAGGGCACTTGAGAATAGAAGTAGAGGTTGACGAAAAAAACGTGATCAAAGACGCTTGGAGCAGCATTACGCTGTGGCGCGGGATTGAAACCATCCTCAAAGGCCGCGATCCGCGCGATGCCGGTTTGATCGTGCAGCGCTTCTGCGGTGTTTGTACCTATGTGCATTATGAAGCCAGCATTATGGCCGTTGAAGATGCATTCGGTGT
>CAZPTW010000388.1:0-3477 GCA_964589235.1 uncultured Smithella sp.
GACCAGTTTGCGGCGTGTCTCGTCTTTCATCGCCTGCCCATTGGGTTTCTCAGCCCCCCAGGCGCCTGTGACCACGACAATTTTGGCCGGATCGATCCGCCCGGCCGCGACAAGCGCTGTCTTGCCGGTATAGCTCGGAATGACGATCTTCTGAATGCCCAACTGATCGGCACGCAGGCGGACCATTTCCAAAACGGCCGACGTATGGGCGGGGCCGGGGGAAAAAAAGTACCGGCAGGGCTGATCCACATAAGACCGCTTTTTCGTCTTCACTCTGAACCCTCCTGATTAGGTCTCTTGCACAATCTCGTCCTTGCGGGCCAGCGCCCTCGTCACGCGCAGCACTTCTTCCGTGGTGGTGATACCGGCCAGGACTTTCTGGATCCCATCCTGCTGCAGCGTGATCATGCCTTGATGGATCGCCAGCTCACTGATCTGGTTGGCATCCGATGTCTTGAGCACCAGACGTTTGATGGCATCGTCCACCACCAGAATTTCAAAGATGGCGGTCCGCCCTCGAAAGCCCGTCTGCATGCACAGGTTGCAGCCCTTCTTCCGGTAAAACGTATTGCTCCGTCGCATGGACGTCGCCAGGCCCAGACTCGCAAGGGTTTCTTCGTCCGGCGTGTAGACTTCCTTACAGTGCGGACAGAGCACGCGGACCAGACGCTGGGCGATGATGGCGACCACGGACGAGGTGACTAAAAAAGGCTCGATACCCATATCGATCAAGCGTGTCACGGCGCTGGCGGCATCGTTGGTGTGCAGCGTGGAGAAAACCAGATGCCCGGTGAGCGAGGACTGGATGGCGATCTCCGCCGTTTCCCGGTCGCGGATTTCGCCCACCAAAATGACGTCCGGATCCTGCCGGACGATCGAGCGCAGGCCGGTGGCAAAGGTGAGATCGATTTTGGGATTCACTTGAATCTGCCCCACACCGTCGATCGAATACTCAATCGGATCCTCGATGGTGATGATGTTGATTTCCGGACGGTTGATGGTGGAAAGCGCCGCGTAGAGCGTGGTCGTTTTGCCGCTGCCGGTCGGCCCCGTCACCAAAATGATCCCGTAGGGTGATTGGATCAGACGCTCCAACAACTTAATCCGCTCGTCATGCATGCCGAGATCGGACAAATGCATCATGCCGGCGGACTTGTCCAAAAGCCGCAGAACCACCCGTTCCCCAAACGCCGTGGGCAACACGGACACACGAACATCCACCAAGCGGTCGGCGATCTTCAAATCAATGCGACCGTCCTGCGGCAGACGCTTTTCGGCGATATTGAGTTTGGCCATGATCTTGATACGGGACACCAACGGCGACTGGATGCGCCGGGGCAGGCTCAAAATATCGTACAAAATTCCGTCGATGCGGTAACGAATTTTCAACGTGCTCGAGTAAGGCTCCACATGAATATCGCTGGCCCGGTCTTTGATGGCGCCGGACACCAGCAGATTGACCAGCTTGATGATGGGCGCGTCGCTGGTTTCATCGAGCAAATCAGCGGTCTCACTGATCTCCGATATCAGCTCGTCGGCCGTCGCTTCGCTCATCTCCTCGAAGTAATCTTTGGCGGAGGCCCGGCTCATGTCATAGGCCATGTTGATGGCGGCCGAAATGGCCTCTTGCGTGGCCAGCACCATTTGCAGTTTAGGGGCCTGCAGAATCGGGCGGAGATCATCGGCCGGCTGAAAATGGGTCGGATCGTTGACGGCGATCACCGCGCTTTCCACGGTGATGAGCGGAACGATTTTATGTTTCCTCAAATAAGCGATGGGAATGCTCTGGGTAAAGTCGATATTGACGCTCTCCATGGGCAACTCGTTCCAAAACGGGAGATTGAAATGAGCGGAAAGCAGTTTGAGCAAGCGAACTTCATCGATCGCTTTTTTACGGACCAGCGTTTCAAAGAACCCCGAACCGGCCCGGGCTTTGGCCGCGTGCGCCTCCGCGAGCACCTCCGACGGCACCCCCGCGGCCAACAGTTTTTCGTCCAGCGAAGACCTTTGGGCCGCAACGGCGGGAGATCCATTGAAGTCCGATGAAGCGGATTTTTTCAGGGCATCCATGATGGCGGACATATCAATCACTGCCTTTTTGTGTTCCACGAGCGGGCCGGGGCTTCCTCGTCCGGCGTCGTTTTCGCGTTACCGGTAACTCTCCTGTCTTCTCTCGTTCAATTTGATCACGCCTTCCTCGACCTCGCCCATCGTCTCTCGTTTGGACTCATAGAGCTTGGCGGCGTCCTGCTGAGTGCGCACAATGCGCGGCGTCAAAAAGACATAGAGATTGGTTTTCTCACGCGAGACCGTTTTCGATTTAAAAAGCCAACCCAAAAGAGGAATATCTCCCAGCAGAGGAACTTTCACGACCCCTGAGTCCGTGCTGTCGCCCACCAGGCCGCCGATGACGACGGTCTCATTGTCCCGGACCACCACGGTGGTTTTGGCCACCCGCTTGAGGGTGGTCGGCGTTGATTTGTCGGCGCCGGACTGAACCTTGGTGACCTGCTGCGAAATTTTCAAGCGGACGAAATTGCCCTCGTTGATATGAGGCGTGATGTTCAAGATCACCCCGACATCTTTGTATTCATAGGAGTTATAGTTGACCAGCGTGCTGGTGGTCGTGGATTCCTGTTTGGTGATGTACGGCACGTTCGAGCCGACGTTGATTTCCGCCTCTTCGTTATCCAGCGTCAAAAGCTGGGGCGTTGACAGGATTGAGACATCCGAATCCTCTTTATAGGCCTGGACGACCGCGCCGATCGTGGGAAAAAGCACATCCCCGATTTTGATGCCCGCGCCGAGGATGCCCATCGAAAGCCCGCTGCCCAGCGCAAGCGACGTCAAGCCGCTGGTGGAGTCGTACGATGCCGACGGCATCACCCCTGTGCCGGACCCCGCGAACGTGTAGAGAGACGTTCCGTCCGTCGATCCCGTTTGTTTGAGCGCCCGCCACTCGACGCCGAGTTTGAAGTCCTTGGTCGTGTTGACTTCCATGATCAGCGCTTCGATGTAAACCATCGCCCGGGGGATATCGAGCTGTTTGATGATATTTTCCAAAACCTTGTAGTCTTCGCGCTCGGCCATAATCACCAAGGTATTGGTGGCTTTGTCCGGCACGATCTGGACATTCTTTGAGACCGCGGGCACAACGGCCCGAACGGCGGCGACCGCCGCCCCCTGTGCCGTCGCGCTCGACGGCGACGCCGATTCTTTGATGATGTTGTTGAGCACCTTGGCCAAATCCTCGGCGACGGCGTTTTGCAAGCGGTACACCTGGATGTTGGATTCACCGCGCGGCACCTCTTTGTCCATCAAGGCGATCAATTTGCGGACGCTTTCCGTGTCACCCACACTGGCTAATATGATGACGGAATTGGTTCGCGTGTCGGCAACCATCCGAATCGGCGAGGCGTTGGCGCGGCGCTGTTGAAACACGGCGGTCAGCGATTTGACCACCTCGGAAGCCGAGGC
>CAZPTW010000389.1:0-3471 GCA_964589235.1 uncultured Smithella sp.
TCAGTCTCTATTCGCGTTTCGGCACGCCTTTTGCCATCAATAATTCCGCTGGGCATGGGACGCTGCCTGCGAAAAATTACAGATCCGGCCGCCCCGAGAACTTCACGGCGGTCAGCGGTAACGCCAACCAGAAAATCCCCTTTGAACGCGGTGGCAGGATGCACGGCTGTATGCCGGGTTGTTTAGTGCAGTGTTCGATTATCTATCCCGACAAAGATGGAAAGAAGATTTGTGCCGCCTACGAATACGAAACCATCGCACTGCTGGGTACGAACCTTGGGATCACCGATAACGACGCGATCGCGCGGCTCAAGTTTATCTGTGACGATTTGGGGCTTGACGCGATCGAAACCGGAAGCGCTTTGGGCTTGGCAGCCGAAGCACGAAAGATGAAATGGGGCGACGCAAAAGGTGCGGAAAAGCTGCTTGGCGAGATTGAAAAGGAAACGCCACTGGGGTTTGCGCTGGCCAACGGTGTGGTCACGACCGCGCGTTTTTTCCATATCGACCGTATTCCCGCATTCAAAGGCCAAGCCTTGCCGGCTCATGACCCCAGGGCTGTCAAAGGCACAGGGGTTACATATTTTTCGTCTCCCATGGGGGCGGATCACACAGCCGGACTCACCTACCGTCTCCCCAAAGAAAAAAACGACCAAATCGAAACGTCGCTCAAAACACAAATCAAGGCAGCGGCTTGCGACGCCTTCGGCTACTGCCTCAATGCCGTGCCGGGTGGTGAGTCGGTTTACCCGTTTTTCGCTTCGCTCATGAATGCTCGCTTCGGCCTTAAGATGACTGAAGAAGATGTTGTTCGAATTGCAAAGGACTTGCTCAAGGATCAACTCGCATTCAATGAAAAAGCGCAGTTTTCCAAAATCGACAAAAAAATACCGGCTTTTTTCCGCGAAGAACTGATCGCGCCCACGGGGAGCGTTTTTGACGTTTCAGAAAAAGAGATCAAGACGATCTGGTCTGGTCTCGATTCGTTTAAGGAAAAAGGGAAAATCTGGGAAATCCGCATTCCGCCTCTACCTGATATTCTGATGGGCGAAGGCGTAGCACGAAACATGGGCAAAAAAATCAAAGACATGAAAGTTAAAAAAATATTTTTGGTTACAGACCCCTTCATGTACAAAAGCGGACGTGCCACGGAAGTGAAAAACATCTTAGCGAAAAGTGGTATTGACACGGTGATTTTCTCTGATGTGGAGCCGGATCCTCCCACGGAACTCATCGACCGGGCGGGAAAACTCTATAAATCCAAAAAATGCGACGGGATTTTAGGTCTGGGAGGGGGATCATCGCTCGATACGGCCAAAACGCTGGGGCTTCGCGTCACGCATCCGGGGGATATGCGGGACTATGAAGGCATTGTCGGCGGCAATTCCAAGATCAAACCGATTTTCCCGCCGATTATCTGCGTTCCGACCACATCCGGGACGGGCAGTGAAGTCAATCCTTGTGCGGTTTTGACGGACAAGGCCCGGGATCTCAAATTCATTTTGATGAGTAATGCCTTCATCCCGAAGCTTGCCGTCATCGATCCGCTTTTTACCAAGTCCATGCCGCCCAACCTCACCATTGAATCCGGTATCGATGCGCTGGCACACTGTATTGAGGGGATGGTATCCCTTGCGACGCCGTATCATCCCTATTTCACGACCATGGCTCTAAACGGGGTGAAGCTCGTCGGAACGAGTTTGATTACCGCTTACAAGGAACCGGACAATATGCGCGCGCGCACGGATATGTGTATGGCCGCCGTATGCGGCGGACTGGCGTTCCTGAAGGGTCTGGGCCTGGGGCACGCGCTCACCCACGCCATTGGGGCTCACTATCACTTGCCGCACGGCCGCGCGGCGATCTTCGGCTTGTTGGGGTTCGTCATAGCAAACAAGGAAACCTGCCGGGATGCATTCATGGATATGGCCTATCTGCTCAACCGCTCCAACGATTTGGAAACCGCGCTTCGATGGCTCTATGGTCAACTTGACATCGATCTCAACTTGAAAAACTATGGCCTGAAAAAGGAAAATCTAAGGGAAATCGCCTTTTACACGTCACGCGACGCGGTCAACATGGCCACCGACCCAACGTCGCCCAGCCAATCCAAAATCCTGGAGATTCTGAACATGATGTATGAATAGCCGGAATGCAGCCCTTGGGGGAAGTGAGCAAAAAACGTGAAAGGGAAGGACTTGATGACGTCTCTGTCTGGATCAATTGAAGCTGGTATAGAAAGTTTGGTAAGGCATCCTTCGCATCGATACGGGATAAAAATGACTATATAAAGGAGAACGGCATGAGAACAAAAGAGGATTACATCAAAGGGCTGTCTAAAATGAAGAGAAATATCTACTTCGATGGTCAGCTGATCGACCGAACCGACGAAATCCAGATGCGATGCCTCAACACGATCGGCACAACGTATGACGAGGCGCAAAAACCCGAGAATCAAGATCTGTTGACGGCGATTTCGCATTTGACCGGCGAACGCATCAACCGTTTTTGCCATGTCCATCAAAGCAAAGAAGATCTTCACCGAAAGCAGGATATGACACGCATGCTCTGCCAGAAGGTGGGTGGTTGCATTCAGCGCTGTATGGGAATCGATGCCATCAACGCCATCTATAGTGTGTCTTTCGAAGCGGACAAGCAAAACAAGGGGGCCACGCAATATCATGAAAATTTCAAGAAGTGGCTCATTCGTTTCCAAACAGAAGATTTGGTCGGATGTTGTGCGCAGACGGATGTCAAGGGAGACCGAATGCTGAGGCCCGCCGATCAGCCCAACCCCGGTTCTTATGTTTACATCAAAGAAAGAACGAAAGACGGTATCGTGGTGGAAGGCTGCAAGCTCCATATTTCCGAGGCGTCAGTCGCAGATGAAGTGCTCGTGGTTCCGACCCGTGCGCTTCGGCCCGAAGATAAGGACTACGCAGTGGCTTTTGCCATTCCCGGGGATTGGGACGGACTCAAACAGGTGGTGACCATTCATAATCTGCGGGAGCGCCAGCATTTTCATCGTGGTTTTGTCCAGGGTTCGACCGACTCCTATATGATTTTCGAAAATTGTTTTGTCCCTTGGGATAGAGTATTTTTGGCTGGTGAATGGCAACACGGGGGGGTCAATGCGCTGTTGTTTGCCCTTTTTCATCGACATTCCTATTCCGGCTGCAAGCCAGCCATCGGCGATGTCATCTTAGGGACGGCGGCGCTGGCCGCCGAGTGTAACAATGTCCATAAGGCCGAGCATGTGCGAGCAAAACTTGCGGAAATCATTATGGTGACGGAGTTGGGATATGCAGCAGGCTATACCGCGTCGGATCTCGGGGGCCCCCAGGTATTCATGCCGGGGAAGGGATTCATTCCTTATGGGCCAGGGTCTTTCATTCCGCACTCCATCTACTGCAATGTGGGGCGATGTCTCTCTGGCGAGGCTGTATGGCGCGAATCGGAAATTCTGTGTGA
>CAZPTW010000390.1:0-3465 GCA_964589235.1 uncultured Smithella sp.
GGATGGAAAACCGCTGGGACCTTAGACCCGTCGTTGAGACCTGGACCGTCCGATCGGTTTGATTCCATGGCCGGATTGCCGTTCATCGCGATCGGGATGTGGGTGATGAAGGACATTTGACATCGCGGATGAACGTGCCTAAATTAATGACGCGAGACGCTGCGGTGCGCGTTTTTTAGTCTATTCATCTGGATGTTAACGAAAAGAGAACCAAAGGGTCTTTGTGGTGAGTGCCACCCTCAAGTAGACCAAGTATTAAGAAATAGACTCCAGAAAAGGCAAGACGGCACCCGCGGCTCTCGCTTCTTTTTTTCTTACACACCCTATTTTTTTCGTATCTGATCTTTCATTTGACATTCCACTTCTCGAAATAGTATTTTACCTCTCCCCGATCACAGCGGGCCTTTGTGTTGCGGACTCGAAAATTGGAAGTATTTCATTTTTCAACGGTTTTTCATCTTGGAGGTTTTTTCCATGCCCAACCGACCGACTGTCACACTCAATGAATTCGAAGGGGCAACCCTATTAAAACAATGGGACATTCCCACGCAAGACAGTCTCCTGGCCCACAGCGAATTGGAGGCCGTGGCGGCGGCGGGAAAACTTCAATATCCGGTCGCGCTCAAAATCTGTTCGGAATCCGTCCCCCACAAAACCGAACGAGGCGGTGTTCAATTAAATATCCAGGATGAACCGGCCCTCATCCAGGCGATAAAGGTCATGAAAAGGAAATTCGCCGATGTCGCCGACGCCGCCCTTTTGGTCCAAAGAATGGCCGCTCCGGGACTGGAAATGATTCTGGGCGGAAGACGTGATCCGGTCTTCGGACCGGTCGTTTTGGTCGGCCTAGGGGGCGTCTTTACGGAAATCTTTCGCGATTCAGCCATCGATCTGGCCCCTGTCGACTTGGAGACCGCAAAGGCCATGATTCGCAGGCTCAAAGGCTACGCCCTGCTTACGGGGTACCGCGGACAAAATGTCTTGGATACGGACGCCGTGGCCAAGGCCCTTGCCGCTTGCTCCCGACTTCTTTGGAGCCGGCCGGACATTTTGGAAATCGATATCAACCCTTTCATCGTTTATCCAAAGGGGGCCACAGCCGTTGACGCCCTGGTCAGGATTGGTCCCGCCCAAGCCCGCCCGTCTGGAAAAAAATCAGACCCGTCGGTTATCGCCCGTTTTTTCAAACCTTCATCCATCGCCGTCATCGGGGCATCGCGTCGTCCAAGCAAAGGGGGGCATATCATCCTCCGCAATTTGCAAAAAGCAGGATTCAAAGGCAAGATTTTCCCCATCAATCCCACCGTTAAAGACATCCTCGGTCTGCCCTCTTACGCCAAGGTTTCCGATGTGCCGGCGCCCGTAGACCTGGCCATGGTCGTGATCCCCAAGTCCGCCGTCCCGGATGCTATCTCAGACTGCGCGGAAAAAGGGGTCACCAACATCATCCTCAGCACCGGGGGGTACTCCGACGCGGGCGAAGAAGGGGCCAAAGAACAAAAAAAAATCCTCCACCAGGTCCGCCTGGCGGGTATCCGTCTCATGGGCCCCAACAGTATCGGGACTCTCAACCCGGAAGCCGGAATGTCCACCTCCATCGTGGGACTTGACCCCATCCAACCCGGGGGCGTCTCGATCATCGGTCAGTCCGGAGTGTTTTCATCCGGTTGGGCGCGCTGGATATCCGATGCCCGACCTTTTGGTCTGGCCAAAGTGGCCTGCATCGGAAACAAAGGCGACATCAACGAAAGCGATCTTTTGGAATATCTGCTTGATGACCGGCAGACGACGACGATCGGTTTGTATCTTGAAGGTGTCGTGGATGGAAAACGTTTTATTCTCGCCGCTCAAAAGGCGAGCAGGCAAAAACCGGTTGTCGTGTTGAAAGCGGGCCGAAGTGAAGCAGGAGCCGCCGCGGTGGCGTCGCACACGGGGTCGCTGGCGGGTTCCGACACCGTCTTTGACGCGGTCTGCCGAAAAACGGGTCTGGTGCGCGTGCACAACTCAGAAGCTTTCTTCGACACGCTGGCGGCCTTTGAAAAACTGCCGCTGCCGGCGGGAAACCGTATGGGGGTTTTATCCATCACCGGCATGGGGTGCGTCGCGGCCACGGACGCGGCGGAAGAGTACGGCATTACCCTCCCCCCTCTCACCCCCGTCACCCTGACGCGGCTCAGAGACATCCTGCCTTCCTGGGCGCCGGTGCGCAACCCCATCGACACCTGGTCCGCCATCGAACAGCACGGTTCGAAAAACGCCACCCGCCAGATCGCCCAATGTTTGATCGATCAAGAGGATATCGATGCCCTTTTGATCACCCTCGTGCTCATGCCGGAGAGTATGTTTGATATCCCGGAGGCCTTTGGCGACCTTCTCATCCGCCATCCGGGAAAGCCCATCTTCGCCAGTTATTACGGAGGCACCGCCCGGGAAGTCGCGCACATCCACGATGGATTCTCAGCACTTGGTATCCCTTGCTACCCGACACCTGAACGGGCCTTGTTCGCCTTTGCCCGCATGGCCCAATATGCGCAATTCCGAAAAGCCAATCCGAAAAAGGCGATTATCGGGAAATAGCTTTCTTTGTTCGCCGCCACACCCGCGAACCCTCTCCACCAAGAAGGGGATTTCCGCTTTATGGGTTGTATTTCTGATAAAGACAGTCTATAAGTGCCCGAAAATCACGCAGCGTCATTTTTCGCGTGTCGCATGAAAATCTCCGATCGGGAAGGGAATGGGACGTCATGGCGGAAAGAAGGCGGGAAAAAAGAATCAAAGAAAAGAATGATATCCTCATCACAACCCTCGAAAACGGCAAAACCAGTTCCAAAGAAAAAATTCTCATGAGCCACAGCAATGACATTTCCGTGCTCGGGGCGAGGATCCAAGTGAACTACTTTTTGCCGGTCAATTCCCTTTTCAAGATAGAATTCAACCTCAAAAACTGGCTGTCCAAAATCACAGCGTTGGCAAAAGTGCGATGGATCAAGGACATCGTCAAAAATCATTCGTTTGAGGCGGGCGTCGAATTCGTTCAGTCGACCCCCGAAGAGGTGGAAGCACGAAAGCAATACATGGCGTCGAAAACCGGGCAGACAGGAGATTGAGCCGTACCGGACCGTTTCGGTCATCCCGCCGGCCGGCATTGAACATTGAGTGTGCCTTGGTCAACCGGCCCGAGACAGCACCGGCGGAAATCGGCCAACCGAAGGATATTGGCATGAAAAAGTTATGGACGGCCGCTGTAACCTTATCGATTCTGTTGACAGGGTGCTTTGCCGGTTTTGTCACAATGGAAAGCACATTGAAGGAAAAACCTTTCGCTGTTGAAACCTTGCGTGGGAATGTCCGAGAAGCCACCCACTGTGTGGAACAATACTGGAAAAAATCAACGCTGCCTTTGGGAGCGTGGTGGAAAGCCAACCCCGAGGGACAATCCGTTATCGCCTCCGGAATCGGCATCGG
>CAZPTW010000391.1:0-3462 GCA_964589235.1 uncultured Smithella sp.
AGTCGAACCCCGGTTACAGGCGTGAAAGGCCCGTGTCCTAGGCCTCTAGACGATAGGGACGTCGGTGGCCCGGCCTCTTAAGTAAGTTGCGCCTTATATATTTTTCAAACTAGAATGTCAAGCGTTGGTTAAACTTATTTTTTCCAATCGACCATGACGAAAGACAAAATCATTGAAATTCTAGAGGAAATTTCGGTGCTCCTGGAGCTTTCCGGAGAGAATCCCTTCAAATCCAGAGCCTATTCGATAGCGGCCAGAAATCTGGAAAAAGTTGAAGAAGACATCGCCGATTTGGTGCAGAGTGGAAAGATTTTCGAGATTCAGGGGATCGGTGAAGCCATCGGCCAAAAAATATCGGCGCTTCAATCATCGGGTCGTCTGGAATATTACGAAAAGCTCAAAGGGTCGATCCCGGCCGGTCATTTGGAAATGCTCAAAATCAGTGGGCTTGGGCCCCGGAAAATTCATGCTTTGTATCAGGAGCTGGGGATCACGACCCTAGGCGAGCTTGAATACGCCTGCCACGAAAACCGCCTGGCGGACCTCAAAGGATTCGGTAAAAAAACACAGGACAATATCCTGGCCGGCATCGAACGACTCAAACGCTACGCCCAAAGAAGGCGCTACGACGAAGCCTTGAAAGAGGCCCAAAGCCTGCTTAAGTTTGTGGAAATCCACGATTTGGTCGATCGGGCCGACATCGCGGGGTCTTTGCGGCGCGGCCTGGAAACCGTCAAGGATATCGATCTTTTGGTGGCGACCAACCACCCCCAAAAAGTCGGCGCTTTTTTTGCCTCTTATGAACAGGTGGATCACATCGTCGCTCAAGGCGACACGAAAGTCAGCGTAACGTTGAAATCCGGCGTCAATGCGGATTTACGAATGGTGAGCCCCGACCAATATCCTTATGCGCTGCATCACTTTACCGGCAGCCACCTGCACAATACCGCCATGCGGGGCCGGGCGAAGGGGATGGGCCTGAGAATGAACGAATACGGGCTCTTTCGGGGGCAGAGCCTTGTGGTTTGCCGCACGGAAGAGGAAATTTTCAAGGCGCTTCGTCTGAAGTTCATTGAGCCGGAGCTCCGCGAGGACATGGGGGAAATCGAAGCCGCCGAAAAAGGCCAATTGCCGATCTTGATCGAACGAGAGGATGTTCGCGGTCTTTTTCATGTGCATACCCATTTCAGTGATGGGACCGAACCGCTCGAGAAGATGGTTCAAGAGGCAAGAAAAATGGGGATGGCCTACATTGGAATCAGTGACCACAGCCAGTCGGCATTTTACGCAGGCGGCTTGAAGATCGAAGATATTGAAAGGCAGCACGCGATCATCGACGCGCTCAATCAAAAATGGGCGCCGTTTCACATTTTCAAAGGCATCGAATCGGATATCGCGCCGGACGGCCGCCTGGACTATGAGGATCACATTCTGTCTCGCTTCGATTTCGTCATTGCCGCCGTCCATTCTCACTTCAAGATGTCGGAAGAAGAAATGACGGCGCGGATTTGTCGAGCGCTTTCCGATCCGCATACGACGATGCTGGCCCACCCGACCGGCAGATTACTGCTTTCACGGGACCCCTACTCGATCAATATGCCCAAGGTCATCGAAACCGCCGCTCGATACAACAAGGTGCTGGAACTCAACGCCAATCCACAACGGTTTGATTTGGACTGGCGTCATTGTATCATCGCTCAAAAAAAGGGGGTTAAAATCGCCGTGAATCCGGATGCCCATTCGGTGGGGGGGCTTTATGACATTGACTTTGGCGTGAAAATCGCGCGAAAAGGGTGGATAAGCAAGGAGAATTGTCTCAACTGTCTGTCGTTGGAAGCCGTAAAGGCCTATTTGGATCGTACAACGACCAAGGGATAACCGCTGATTTGAAAAATGCGTAAAATCGTTTGAGTATTTGTTTCAGAACAGGAAGAGGAGGGTAAAATGAACGTCGACGATTTCAGAAAGCCTCAGTATGATGTCGAAGATATTTTTATTCACCGATGGTCGCCCCGGGCGATGTCGGCGGAAGAAATCGACCAAGCCGTTTTGATGTCTCTTTTTGAAGCCGCCCGGTGGGCGCCTTCGGCCAATAACAATCAACCTTGGCGTTTCATTTTTGCGCGACGCAACACCCCCATGTGGGAGACATTTTTTAACCTGCTTGCGGAAGGCAATCAAATCTGGGCTAAAAACGCCGCTGTCTTGATCGTGGTCGTTTCCAAAAAAACGTTCGACAACGGAAAACCGTCCATCACCCATTCATTCGATGCCGGCGCGGCTTGGATGAGCCTGGCGCTCATGGGATCGCAAAAAGGTTTGGTGATTCATGGCATGCAAGGGTTTGACTACGATAAAGCCAGGCAAGAGCTTGGGGTTCCAGACGATTTTACGGTCGAAGCGATGATTGCCGTCGGGAAAAAAGGCAGAAAAGAAGATTTGCCGCCTTATCTTCAGGAACGGGAGTTCCCAAGTTCACGCAAAAGTGTCTCGGAAATTGCTTTTGAAGGCGGTTTTAAACAATAAAACGCTGAAAGTCGACGGGGAGGTCGAATCAGCCCAACGGGCGCCTCGACGCTTCGGATGAAAAGCTCAACGCTGCATCCGTCGCGTCTTGGCGCCCTTTCTTTGTCGGACCGTTGAAATCCGGAGATTTACGTTTCCCCTTTATTGTTTTTTATCCGCAGGAACAAAATATTCCGCCGCTCGACGATAATTTTCATCGGCCATCATTTTAAAGTCATTTCGGCCTTTGCGATAGGAATCCGTCATCTGAGAGAAAATTTTCTTTCCCTCCGGCGTGATCCAGTTCGATTTTTCCATAAATCTCGTCATCAGCGATTCCGTTTCATCCTGAAGGGCCGACCATGTGTTGAACACATTGTCAAACGCTCTTTTGTTGAAATCCAGCATTTGCTTTACGGTTTGTCTCTGATCCATTTGAATACCTCCTTTCATGCCATAGGCCGGTTCGTGTTTGATATCGATCAATGATTCAGCCCCCTCGAAACCTCAAAGCGGGTGAGGATACGGACAAGGGCCCTCAATGATACCTCAACGATTGAATTTTTTTTGGGATCTTTTGTAAAACCCTGCTTTTCAAAAAAAGCGGTTTCGGTTTGTTTTTTTTCTGAGACTTGGTTTTGACGAGCTCGGGCACCCCCTTTACGCAAGGACCGGAAAGCATTTCCATGGGATCAATCAGAAGCATTGCATGACAATTGGCGCATGAATAGCGCATCACGCCCTCGAAAGGGTCATGGCCGTTGTAGAGGAAGACAGGAGATTCAGATTGATTTCGGGAAATGGTATGACCCGCTCGGCCTTTGCAACCGCACGCTTGACACAAAATGAAACTGGCCCACATTTTTCACCTCATCCATTCGTTCGGTTAAAAAGTTGAAAGTCAGTTCACTGTGACGATGACCATCTATCGGCAATGGGTTTCTAAAAATTTAAATC
>CAZPTW010000392.1:0-3462 GCA_964589235.1 uncultured Smithella sp.
TCCGCAATGCGATATCGCCCAGCCTCGTCCCGGTTTCGCGCCGGGTCCGTTGAGGGCCAAAACCCAGGTCGTGCCCGGCGGAAAAACGTCAAGCGCCGGCCTGCAGAGCATGCCGTCTCCCATCGAAATGGTCAGACCGGAATCGAAAAGCACGCCTTTGAGGATCTCTAAGACGAGCACATCCATGGCCGGCAATCGTTCGGAATGATGCCGGAGGATTTTGGCTACGATCACGAAAGGCGCTTCCCTTGACGCCGTCAGGAAAGGTCCGTTCCAGTGACAAGAACAGGCGCCGGCGGCCGACACGAAAATCCCCCCTTCCATGGCCAGCATCAAGGACGCAATGATGATTCCGGGCTTAAGGTTTGCCATAACCTTCGAGATAAACATAATCCTGTGCCTCCATGTCATCCACGATGCAGGTCATCAACGGATGATCGAATGACTTCGCTTTGACCACTGCTTCCTTGTACTTTGTCGCCAATACCGGCCAGAGCTTTTTTTCATTCCTGGCTCTCGCCGCCTCAAATGCCGCACGAAGCCGATGGGCTTTGAGCAAATACAGAAAGGGGGCGATGGAGGTTTCGGGCCGTTTCTGCAACCAGCTTTCCACGAAATCCGCTTCACTTTTTGGGTTTTCGCTCCTTCCTTCCCATTCCAAGATCAATGGCACGGCTAGGATGAAAGCTTCGGCTTCTTTTTCTGTGTGATCCCCCATCAAAATCACGATTTGTTGTTTGAGATGGCGCCTTCTATCTTTCAAAACATTCTCCGAAGAGAATACCGAATCGGCAGACAAAAGACATGAACCGGCGGATACGACATCCAGATACTTTCGGACACACGCATTTGTCTTGAGAGTCTGACTTTGCTTTAATTCCCAGACGGATGGCCTACCCCACAAGACCGCCTGAGACAGCGACAGGCGTTGATCATCCGCTGCAATAACAGCAAAACAAGCGATCCCCATCGTCATACCGCTGACAAGAATTCGCAAAATGGCTTTTCGGTAATTTATGGACAGGCCTATCATCGCCCCCACCCCGGCTTGCCTGTTCGAAGCCACTCGTGCCGCTCGAAATTCATTTTTTTAATGTCATGAGACCCCAACAGATTTTCTCTTATCTTTGAAGAATCGCACCAACCCCGTCACCAATAACGCGATACTGATTCCTGACATAAAAGCGGTAAAGACGGCCTTGTGTAATTTCTCTGCTTTAACCTTGTAACGATTGTTGAGGCGGATCTTGACGTCCTCGGCGGTCACTTTCGACAACTTCCCCTGCTTGTCCATCAACCACACCGTCCCTGTTTCGACGCGCTTTTGCAGCAAGTCACCTCGAACATAGAGTTCAAATTCCGCGCGGGATTGGTCCAACGAAAGAGCCATGGTCATGGGTGTCCACCAGATATCCTGATTCGCCGAGGTGGCCGCCAGGTATTCTCCTGCGAAAAAAGAACCGAAAAAAAACGTTCCTGCGAGTCCAATCAAGAGAAGCTCATTGTATTTTTTTTTCATGGACATCCTCCTTTGGATCAGAATCTCTTCATCCGCATGACCGCGTCATCGCGATCATCTTGATCTCCGACCGACCATACAGGCAGAGCCTTTGTAATCGGCCAGTCAGGTTGACAGACGATAGACCACATCGATTGCATCGACTTCCCATTTATTCCTTGATAAAATCTTCTATTTCATCCACAAATGAAAAAGATAAGATCGCGTCATTTTCTGTTCGCAGCACAACCTGTGTTGCATTCATACTGAGGATCCGTCCTGGAATGATTTTACCCGAATATAGGATAACGCCCCGAATGCCTTCGAAACGATCCGGCGCCGAGGTCTTAGCCGCCGGTACGCATTCACGCCCCGTCTTCATGTCATGACGCTGTTCACTCGAGACAACGCTTTCCCGGGAGATCTGTCTCTTGGACATTGCCATCTCTTCGTCCGTTTTTCCCGCTTCCGTCTCAAAGACAGGGACTCTGATGATCTGATCCGGGTAAATTCGATCCGGGTTTTTTATGTTGGGATTCAGCTTCCACAAAGCAGGCCACAGAAAAGGGTCCCTCAGAGCCCGTTTAGAAATTCCCCAAAGAGTATCCCCTGAGGCGACTTTATATTCCGTAACATCCACCGCCTTTGCCGGCGTTGTCAAGAGCATCAGCAGCCAGGCAACCAGCACATATCGAGCAAAGCCTTTTTTCGTCATATTCCATTCCTCTCTTCGTCTCATTAAGGACATTTCGAACGTCCCGACCGACGATTGAACCAGCCATTCTTCTTATTTCTTTATCCGTCTGGCGTTTGGCCGTATTCCCGGCACACCTCGCTTTTGAATATGTTCGATTGCTAGACGGCGACCGCCCTATTTACCTGCCGACACCTGTCTTGCAAATAGAACGGTTGCCAAGTTGTCGGTGTTGTCCATCTTCGCGCGATACGTTATCTTATCTTTCCGTTGAAAGAATCTGATATCTTTTTTATCCTTCTTTTCGAAAAAGTCAACAAAGACTCTTCCCCACCCTTGCAACCAAATGGACTCATTCCCCGGCGACAAATACGGCTAAGCTTGACACGTTTTGGACATGCGCTTATACTCCTTCCAGAAGGACATTTGAAAAAAATTCCTTCGTGTTTCAATCCGGAGCAGAGGGATGAATGAAGACAAATTCAGCGCATTGCTGAAAAAACAGAAGACTTTCTTTTTAACCGGCCGAACCAAGGATGTATCGTTTCGCATCGATGCCCTCAAAACGCTCAAAGAAGCGATTCGAGCACACGAAAAAGAAATTCTGTCCGCCGTGTATCAAGATTTGCGTAAAGCCGAAATAGATGCCTACGGAACGGAAATTTCCGGCGTCTACAATGAAATCCGGCTGGCCATCGGCAATATTCGCGACTGGGCGGCCCGCAGAAGAGTGACCACGCCCGTTTTTATGATGCCGGCTAAAAGTTACATCTATCAAGAACCCTACGGCGTCGTTCTGATTATCGCGCCGTGGAATTATCCGTTTCAGTTGCTGATGTCACCGCTCGTCGGCGCGATTGCGGCAGGCAACACGGCTATTCTTAAACCCTCGGAGCTATCAGCGCACACGGCGGAGGTCGCAGAGAAAATGATCAATTCATCATTTCCGGAAGAATATATCCATGTCGTACAGGGCGGCATCGAAGAAACACAGTCTTTGATCTCACTGCCGGTCGATTATATTTTCTTCACCGGATCCGTGCCGGTCGGAAAAGAAGTGATGGCCGCGGCGGCAAAGCATCTGACCCCCTTGACACTGGAACTGGGCGGTAAAAGCCCAGCCATCGTCCACGAAAGCGCGGATATTCAAACAGCCGCTTCCCGCATCACTTGGGGGAAATTTCTCAACGCCGGTCAAACCTGTATTGCGCCGGACTACATCGTGGCGCATGAATCCGTCAAAGATGAATTGATCGACGAATTGATCAAA
>CAZPTW010000393.1:0-3452 GCA_964589235.1 uncultured Smithella sp.
GTCGGCGATATTGTTGAGTTTCCGGATCAAAAATCTTCCCACCAAAATGAAATTACCGACCATCAGCCCCATGCCGACGATCATGGAGAGACCGACAGCCAAGGGATTGGAAAATCCCCCAAGCTTTGTGGCGAGTGTGGTGTTCCCGAGAATGATCGCAAGGCCGGGGATCAGCCACAAAAACAGTTTGTAAGTCAGGTTCTTGCCGTAAATCGCTCTGAGAATGAGCGCGATGATGCCGGCGGCGATCAAGTCTAAAACGAGAAGGATGAAGTATTCAATAATTAGCTTCATACAATATTTCCTTTCAATGATGTCGAAGAGTCGCGAGGATGAAAAAAAGCAGAATGAGGTTTCTGACCCATGTTCATGACTTAAATTTATTCGGCTGTTCAATGAGAAAACTTGATGTTTCACATCAAAAAGGGGGTGTATTTTTGACATAAATTCTGAATATTCAACATCAACTGACCATCGGCAAGAGACGGTCAATTTGGAATTTGTCATTTCGCGATTATGATGATATGGGCAGGCCACGGTTGTGAATGCTTCCGGAGTATTATGCAAGGAATAAAAAGACATGAAAAACTTGGATCACATACTTCCACTGATGAAAGACGGGAAAATCGAACTCGCCAGAGATTTGCTCGCGGATCATCTCCAGTCCGATCCTCAAAACAGGGACGCCCTCTTCAATCTCGGTTTGTGTTACTGTGAACTGGATAATCCTGAAAAGGCCGTCGAGGCGCTTTCCGAATGCGTAAAGCATCACCCCGATGATTCCAACGCCTATGTGGCGTTGGGGTATGCCTTTTCCTTGCACGGGCAAAGTGTTTCGGCGCGGGAAAACTTTTTAAAAGCTCTCGAGATCGATCCGTGCAACGCTTACGCGCTTCAAAACCTCGGCTGCCTGTATGGAAAAGAGGAGGCGTTCGATCAAGCGGTCGAATGTCTCGAAAAAGCGTTCGCCCTCCATCCGGAAAACCAGCAAGTCGCCTACAGCGTGGGCTACGCCTGTTTCAAGGCGGGCCGATTCGATTTGGCGGAGAGGTACCTGGTGGCCGCGGTCGAGTTGGACAGGTCCACGCAGATCGCCGAGACGGCCATGGAACTCATCCGTGATATGGTCGATGGGAAAACTTGATCAGGAAGACGTTCAAAACCGAGTGTCTTGGTGAAGAAAAAATTTGTATGTGCTTTTTGAGGTGAAGAGATGTCATTTGTCAGACCCGAAATCATCCGCCCGCCCAGCGAGCATGCCAGTTATTACCTGCCGCTGACGTCGGGGTGCTCCAATAACTCGTGCACGTTTTGCGCCTTTTCTTTGACGCATCTGGGCCTTCGCGAACTCGATGACGTCAAGCGTGAGATCGACGCCATGGCCCTATACAAAAATCAGGGGATGTGGATCGCGGGACAGCCGCGCATCGTCTATGCGATTCTCGATGAATGGGATGGACGAAGGGTTTTCCTTCAGGATGGAGACGCGTTGGTTTATCCTTATCCCAAGCTTGTCGAGGCCCTCGAATACCTCCATTCCAAATTTCCGAATATCGAACGGATCGCCAGTTACGCGACGCCGCAGGACATTCTCAGGCGCACAGTGGATGAATTGAAAACGCTCAAGGATCAAAAGCTCGGTATCCTCTATATGGGGGTGGAAAGCGGCGATGATGACGTCCTCAAACGGATCCGGAAAAACGTGAATCACGATCAAATGGTGGAGGCCGCCCGTAAAGTGAAGGAGGCGGGTATTGTGCTGTCGGTGACGGTCATACTGGGACTCGGCGGCGTCAAAGGGAGTCGAAAACACGTGGAGGAAACCGCGAGAATTCTCACGGAAATGGATCCAGAGTTCGCCGGAGCGCTGACGCTCACCCTTATTCCGGGGACGGCCTTGTATGAGGAATATCGACGGGGGGATTTTGAGCTGATCACGCCTTTTGATTCGTTGGGAGAGTTGAAAGGATTGGTCGAAAATTCAACGTTCACGAACTGCTTTTTCAGTTCCATGCACGCTTCCAATTATTTCGCGATCCGCGGCACGATGCCTCGCGATAAAGACAGGGTGCTCAGAGAGCTAAACACGTTACTGAGCCGAAAAGATCCCCGTTTGCTCAGGCCTGAATTCATGAGAGGGTTGTAAGACTTTTTTCATTCGCCTTGCCTGAGATTCATTTTCGGAGATCGAATCGGTCCTGGTTGGTGACCAATCAAAAGGGCCCCGGCCCCTCGCAACCAGGGGGCCGGTTGAACGAGGAGCCGAGGCGGTGAGGATGGGGCTTTGAAGGGGTTGAAACTTTTCTCCGGAGTGTCGCCGACGTCGAGGGGGATCGACGGGAATCCGACCCTCCGGGGAAAATAACGGTTGGCCCCGCCCGTTATTTACGATCTGCGCAGGTTTTCAATGATCGTCACGACACCCTGACCGCCGCCGCAGCAGGCTGAAACGAGTCCGAAGCGGCCACCGGTCCGCTCCAGCTGTTTCATGGCAAACATCGCGCAGCGGGCGCCGGATGCGCCGTTGGCGTGGCCGAAGGCGATGGCGCCGCCTTGCGGATTCCACTTGTCCATATTCACCTTTTCTCCGGTTTGTTTTTCCAATTCCTGGATGACGGCGAGATTCTGAGCGGCGAACGCTTCGTTGCATTCCACCACATCCATGTCTTGAAGTTGGAGTCCGGCGCGTCTCAGAGCGATGGGAATGGCGTAGGCCGGTGCAATGCCCATGATCGACGGATCGACCCCGTATTCCGCACCGCAGATCCATTTCGCGAAGGGGCGATAGCCCCATGCTTTGGCTTTTTCAGCCGTCATCATGAGAACGAAGGCCGCGCCGTCGTTGAGACCCGAGGCGTTTCCCGCGGTCACCGTGCCGTCTTTTTTGAAGGCGGGTTTAAGTTTGCTCAGAGTTTCAAAAGTTGTACCGACGCGGAAATGTTCGTCTTTTTTGAACACGATCGGGTCGCCCTTGCGCTGCGGGATTTCGACCGGAACGATTTCGTCATCGAATTTTCCGGCTTCCCAGGCGGCGGCAACGCGCTTCTGGCTTTCGGCGGCAAACTTGTCCATTTCTTCGCGGCTGATACCAAGCTCATCGGCAAGCCACTCTGCGGTCATGCCCATATGTTCGCCCGAAAAAACGTCGGTCAGGCCATCCCAGACAGTTGAATCTTTAAAGGTGACGTTGCCGAGAGTGGTGCCGTTGCGCAGATCGGCGAGGTGAGGGGCGCCGCTCATGCTTTCCATGCCACCGGCGACGATGCACTGAGATTCACCGGTTCTGATGGCGTCGACGGCGAGGGCGATAGTTTTGAGGCCTGAGCCGCAAAGCTGGTTGATTGCCCAGGCGGGAACGGTTTCGGGAACGCCGGCGCCCATAGCAGCCTGGCGGCCCGGGCCCTGGCCCTGACCGGCCATCAGCACGTTACCCATGATTACTTCATCTATCT
>CAZPTW010000394.1:0-3439 GCA_964589235.1 uncultured Smithella sp.
GTCGGTCACATCGCGCGCCAACAGAATCTTTCCCTCCGGCCCCCCCTCTTCGGAAAAGGCCGCCGCCACCGCCTCCCAGATCATCTGACCGCTTTTTTCTGAAGAGATGATGACATCCTCATAGACGACCCCCCCCCGCGGACCGGTTTTCTTCAAAAGCTCGATAAATTCAGGAGCGAGCAGCAAGGCGGCCTCCTTTCCGGTCGATTCCCGGCAGGACCCGGCAATGAGTGCGTCCGCGTGCAGATTGCAGGTCAGAACTTTGCCATCTTTATCCACCGCCACAAGGGCGATCGGCAAATTTTTCACAAGCGCGTCCGAAAAAACCGTGATCCGGGAAAGAGACGCGCGAGTCAGTCGATAGGCCTGAACCAGAAAGAGCGATACAATCGCCAAAGACCCAAACAGAATCAAAAGAAAAGCAAAAATGACCAGCCGCAAGGTGTCCTGACGCGACGCCTGCTCAATCTTTTCCATATTGAATCCCACGAAAACAATCCAGGACGGCGCCTCTTGCCGCTCTGTCCGGTTCCGGTGCGGAAAGAATCCCCGATAAACCTCAAACGTCCCCGCACCGCCGGGGTTGGCCGTCTGACGCCAAGAAATCTCCATGCTTCCGGCAATCCGCTTGGTATCCAGATCCAGTCCATATTGCCGGCCCAGCATGGAGGGGTCGCTGTCGGCGATAATTCGCCCGTGGCTGTCCGTGACAATCATGTAGTCAATATCCGGCTGTTGGGCTGTTTCCATCAAAAGTTTCTGTAGATAAAAAAATTCATCCTGCCGCAGCGGAGCTTCCGGCCGATTGCGATATCCCGCTTCGAAGGATTGAATCAGTGTGGCTCCCTTTTCGATAAAGACGGCCACAGCCTGATTTTTCTGAACCTGAAACTGCATAAAACCCATCGACACGAGCAAAACAACCAGGACCGCCACAGCGCTGACGGCAACCCATCCGGAAAGATCAAAACGGATTTTCTTTTTTCCTTTATTTTCCTTTTTCAATGGACCTTGCCCCATCTGGATACGATAGCTCCACCTGGATACGAAAGTTGGGTAACTATTATCCATCTTATGCCGTCAAAAAGCAAACCTCATCTTCGCATTTTTGTAAATTCAATAAATAAAACAAATACTTAAAAAGCTTGGCATGGCCTTTGCTGAATATTTTGTCAACTGATCAGCAATAAATGTACAAAAAGGAGAAACATCATGAAAAAAATGACATTCACACTGACGGCCATTTTAGTCGGTCTGCTTTTAGCGTCTCAGGCTTTCGCCTGGGGACCCGGCCGCGGCTTCGGTCCGGGGAGAGGGGGATGCTATGACGCGCGAGCAGGTTTGGAAAATTTGAATTTGACGAGCGAACAGAAAACGAAGATCGAAGATCTGCAAATCGCTTATGAAAAGGTGACAAGACCCTTGCGCGACAAAATTTACGACAAATCCGTCGAACTGCGTAAGCTCTGGCTGGCCGCGGAACCGGATAAAGCGAAAATTCTGGCGGCGCAAAAGGAATTGAACGCGCTACGCGATGAACTGCAGACCAAGGTGACAGAGATGAGGCTCGACATCCGCAAAGTGTTGACGCCCGAGCAAAACGCCAAGCTGGCCGATACAGACTGGGGAAGAGGCCCCGGGTTCGGCCCCCGAGGCGGCATGAGAGCCCATCACGGTTACGGCCCCGGATATGGCCCCGGCCCCGGTTTAGGAATGGGGATGTGTCCATAAGCCAAAGCCCAAACGCCCCATCCCTCCTTGAGAAAGGAGAGCCGCCCCTTCGGCTCTCCTTTTTTTTAAAAAAAATTTTGACAAGACTCAAGTTTTGAAATAAGAAGGTCGATACGTGATTAAAACGTAAAAACAGGAAAGAGTTCATGTTCGGCAATACGACACTGATGATTTCGGCAAGCGCGCTTCTGACCCTGGCTTTGGGCCTCGCGTTATTGCGTCTTCTCCTGAAGGCCGCCTGCCCATCATCTTCAGGTCGTCGCTGAACCCGAAAGATCACTGATTACCTGAAAGGCCGTGGGCGAAAAATCCCACGGCCTTTTTGTTTTGAAATATTTGAAAACCCATGGTCGATATTCGAAAGGAGCGTAAGATGAAAAAAGACAAAAACCGCGTCTATATTTTTGACACGTCGCTTCGCGACGGAGAGCAGTCGCCCGGAAACAGCATGAACACGGAAGAAAAACTGCTTTTGGCAAGACAGCTCGAGAAAATGGGCGTCGACATCATCGAGGCGGGATTTCCCGTCGCGTCGGACGGCGACTTCGACGCGGTTCGGCAAATCGCCAAAGCCATCACGAAGTCCCAAGTCGCCGGGTTGGCGCGGGCCAACAAGATGGATATCGATCGGGCTTGGCAAGCCATCAAACACGCCGCCCATCCCCGTATCCACACTTTTATTTCTTCCTCGGATATTCATTTGAAATATCAACTCAAGAAAAGTCGGGCGCAAGTGCTCAAAGAAGCGGTCGAGGCGGTGAAGCTTGCGCGCTCCTATACTCCAAATGTGGAATTCTCGCCGATGGACGCCACGCGTTCCGATCGGGACTACCTCGTCGAAATGGTTTCCGCCGTCATCGACGCAGGCGCCTCTACGGTCAATATCCCCGACACGGTGGGCTACGCGATCCCAGAGGAATTCGGTCATCTCATCGCTTATCTCTTCGCCAACGTCAAAAACATGGGGGATACCGTCATCTCTGTTCACTGCCACAACGACCTGGGATTGGCAGTCGCCAATTCGCTCGCCGCAATCGCCCAAGGCGCCCGCCAGGTGGAATGCACCATCAACGGCATCGGTGAACGGGCGGGCAATACAGCCATGGAAGAAATCGTCATGGCTCTCGCCACGCGCAAGGATCTATTCGGCCTTTACACAAAAATCAAAACCGAACAGATTTACAAAACGTCACGGCTTTTAACGCAAATCACCGGTATTCCCGTACAGCCCAACAAAGCCATTGTGGGGGCCAACGCATTCGCCCATGAATCCGGCATCCACCAAGACGGTCTGATCAAGGAAAAAATCACTTACGAAATCATGACACCGAAATCCGTCGGCATCAGCGACACACATATCGTTTTGGGCAAGCATTCCGGACGTGCGGCCATCGCCCATCATTTGAAAAAAATGGGGCACACGCTCAACGACGAACAGCTCACCAAGATGACGGCCAAAGTCAAGGCGCTGGCCGACGTCAAAAAGGAAATTTACGATGAAGACTTGGAAGCCATTCTGTATGAAGAAATTTACCGCGGAAAAGACAAATACAGCCTGATCTACCTCAACGTGGTCAGCGGCAATGTGGCCATTCCCACCGCCACGATGGAGATGCAGGTAGGCGATCAAATCATCCGCGACGCCGGTTTCGGAAACGGACCCGTGGATGCAACCTTCACCGCCATCCGCAATATCACCAAAACCAAC
>CAZPTW010000395.1:0-3429 GCA_964589235.1 uncultured Smithella sp.
CCACTGCTCAAAATGACAGACGCCTATATCAAAACATTGTCTAGGATTCGATATAGCGCCAACTTTTCCTGGCTCGGGCGGCCCATTATCCAAATCCCCCAGGACCTGATGGCGCTACAGGACATCATCTGGTCGGTGAAACCGGATGTCATCATCGAAACCGGCATCGCCCACGGCGGTTCGCTCATCTTCTACGCCTCCATGCTGGAGCTTTCCGGCAAAGGCCGAGTCATCGGCATCGACATCGACATCCGGGCGCACAACCGCGTCGAAATCGAAAAACATCCCATGTTCAAAAGGATCACCATGATCGAAGGCTCGAGCGTGTCGCCGGAGGTGATCGATCGGGTCCGGACGCTTACCATGGGGGCGAAAGCCGTTTTGGTCTGCCTGGATTCCAATCATACCCATGACCACGTTTTGCGGGAACTCGAACTCTACGCGCCGCTTGTCACTGCGGGGAGCTATTGCGTTGTGTTCGATACGGGCATTGAAGATCTTCCCGCCGACGCGTTTCTCGACCGGCCGTGGGGGCCGGGCAACAGCCCCAAAACCGCCGTTTACGCGTTTCTGAAAACCCACGATGAATTTGTTGTGGATAAAGACATCGAGGCCAGGATTCTTCTGACGGCGGCGCCGGATGGTTACTTGAAAAAAATCCGCTGAAAGCGTCATCGCATCGAAAGGGGGAAAACGCCGTGAAATTTTCTATATGCATGATCGAGCCCGAAGGAAGCAAATACGCCCACTTTCTCTACGATATCTGCAAATACCTCTGTTACGGCATCGAATCGGCGGGGTACAGCTGCTGCATTTTGAGAAATCGTCTTGCCTCCGACCGCGTCAACGTCTTGATGGGCGCGCATAACCTGACGGATCCGACCATCGCGGAGACCATCAAAAAAACCGGTCCCTATATTCTTCTTCAATCGGAAATCATTACGGGGGACACGATCAATCACTGGCCCCATCAGAAGGCCTTTCAGGACATCTATCTGCCGCTGATGCGGGAGGCTTCAGCCGTCTGGACCGGCGTTCAAGCCAATGTCGAAGCGCTGAAAAATCTCGAGATCGAGGCAGACCTCCTTCTGACGGGTTACCATCCCCTGATGGAGGAAATTCACCACAAAACCGACAAGGATATCGATTTTCTCTTTTGCGGCTCGATCACACCGCATCGGAAAAAACTGTTGGACGAGTTAAGGGCTCGGGGCGGAAATGTTTTCACCATGTTCGACGATGCCGCCATGTACCGCAATGACTTGATCGCCAGAGCGAAGATCAACCTGGCTCCCAACCAAGGCCCCGGCATGAATCATTTCGGAGGAAGCAGAGTTTTATATCTGCTCAATAACCGCTCGCTCGTGGTCGTCGAACGCTGCTTTGACCAGGCCATGTATGAGCACTGTTTTCCATGGGCGGAAACCGAACACTGGGTGGACCTGTGTTTGGCGACGCTCAATCGGCCCGATTTGAAACAAATCACGGAAGAATATTACCAACGTTTCAAAGAGATCCGCATGGTGGATTTGATCTCGCCTCTGATTGAAAAATATATCGCGAAAAACGCGGCGAAAAAGACCTCGGGCACAACCATCTCGCCACCACAGGAGGTTGGGACCTTTTCCCAAAAGCCCGCGGTTGCTTCACCGAGCGCGATGGAACAATACTCACCCGGCTTGACCTCCATCATCATCCCCCTGTCCGACCGGCCCGAACAGATCGAGAAATGCCTCCAAAGCCTTCACGGCCACACGCCGGAGCCGCATGAAATTCTCCTTGTGGCGAACGCGTCCGCCGGTCTTTTGTCCAAGCGACTCAAAAAATGGATCGCTTTGAACCCCAGCGTCCGCCTCATCGACCATGGGGACTCGGCCGGGATCGCGCAAAAATGGAATCTGGCCATTCAAAACGCCCGGGGGGAATATTTTCTTCTCCTGGATGACGACGTGATCGTCGGTCCGGGTTGGCTTTCGGGTCTGCTCGACGCCCTAAAACAGGCGGACCGTGCCGGTCTCATCGGTCCCCTGTCGAATCACGGCAAAAAAAGTCAGATCACGGTGGACGGCGGCGGCCTTCCCATCCATCAATTCGAAAAGTATGCCGCTCAATTGAAGGAGAAATACGCCCACCGGCGAATTCCCAAACGCGACCTCGACGCTTTCTGTCTTCTTTTCAGCCGTCAATTGGTTTTGAACATCGGCCTTTTCGACGAGCAATTTTTCGAGCGTGACATCGCGGTGGAAGATTACGGCTGGCGCTGCGCGCTCGAAGGGTTTCAAAACGCCATCGCCGCCGACGTGTTCGTTTATCGCCGGCGGCAACACCGATCTTCAGGCAATCGCAAGTCGCTTGTGGAGAAATGGACGCTCAGCGCCGCCACCGACGACGGCAAAAAACTCGCGGTCGTCAAAGCTGTCGAGTCGGCGAACCTCCTTCACCAAAAGGGCTCTTTAGAAGAGGCTGTCCAAACCCTGGTCGACGGGATCAAATGGTCACCCGACGCCGGGCCGATTTATGAAGAGCTTGCCCGAATGTTGATCGAAAGCAAGAAATTCTCAGACGCCCTGGGCGTCGTGCAAACCATGCCCGACACCCTCAGAAAAAGCCTGAAGGGACTGATCTATACAGCCTATGCCCAAGAGGGGTTGAATTTGGATGATGACGCGAAGGCAACCGCCGAAATGATCCTTTCCATGAAAGAGAATCACCCGGCCGCGTTGAACCTGCTGGGCATCTTGGCCTATAAAAAAGGGGAAAACGATCGAGCCGGGGATTATTTTCTTCAGGCCGTTCACGTTCACCCCGGATACGCGGAGGCGCACACCAATCTGGGGGTTCTCCATTGGCGGAGGGAAGAAAAAGACGAGGCGCTCGCCGAAATGCGCAAGGGGTTTGTATTGTCTCCGTCGGTCCCGGACCTCGGCGCCTTATATTTTTCAGCGGCCGTCTCCCTGGGGAAACTGTCCGACGCGGAACAAGATTTCCTAGACGCGCTGAGATTCCATCCCGAAAATAAAAATTTGATTTTTTTGACCATCGACCTGCTCATCAAGCAGGGGAAGTATCGGGAAGCCATGCTTCGGATTCAGGATGCGTTGGCCTTGTTCGGATTGGAGGAAGGCGCGCTTGCGGCCGCCCTGGACATACGCCGTCGGATCGGTCCGCCGCAAATCGATCGCAAAACGAAGAAACACCCTCTGTCGTTGTGCATGATCGTCAAGAACGAGGAAAAGAACTTGGTCAAGTGCCTTCACAGTGTCCGCGATCTGGTCGATGAAATCATCGTGGTCGATACGGGCTCGACCGACCGGACGAAAGACATCGCGAGGATTTTCGGCGCAAAGACTTTCGACTTTCCCTGGAGTGGCGATTTCGCCGCCGCGCGCAATCATTCCTTGGCACAGGCGACGGGAGACTGGGTTTTGG
>CAZPTW010000396.1:0-3429 GCA_964589235.1 uncultured Smithella sp.
CCGAGGGCGATATATTGGACGGCCCGTTCGAAGGAATGCCATACAGGAAGCATGGTGAGCCAGATGTCTCCCGGTTCGGTCATCATACGTTCGCGGCCGCCTGAAATGTGCAGCAGATAATTCTCCTGCGTCAGCATCACGCCTTTGGGACGTCCGGTCGTTCCAGAGGTAAACAGAATGGTGGCTAGGTCGTCTTTTTTGCCTTCTTCGACAAGAGCCTCAATGGCGCCTGGGTTTTCTTTGCGCCATTTTTCGCCTCTTTCGATGATCTGGTCGAAACTCAAGACTTCGATCCCCGCTTGATCGGGGAAGGAAAATTCCGACTCGATCACGATGAGTGTGGTCAGATCGGGCAGTCCGGCTCTCGCGGCAAGAAGACGAGATAATTCCTGCTTTCGTTCGACGATGACGAAACGACACTTCGTCACACCGAAGATGATGCGGATTTCCGCGTCGGTAATATCGCGGCCGCGCGGGACGTCACAGGCGCCGCAGGCCTGAATACCGATGTCTGCAATTGTCCACTCCGGACGGTTATCGGATAGGAGCCCCACCGGTTCGGTCCTCTTCACGCCTAAGCTTGTAAGCCCGGCGCCGACATTCAAGGCGAGTTGGTAAAAATCGGCGAAAGTGCGCGTTTGAAAAGGGACTGCGCCGTGGCGGCGAAAGTACTGGGCATGGACATTTGGATATTTGTTTTGAATCTCGAATAAAACCTGTGGGACTGTCTTCATGAAGGGATCTTCCTCGCCGTTCATCGGCCTCAGCCGCTCGTGTCGTCTGGACGGCAATACACGAATATCGGAGGGACGTATAGGGGAAATACGCGAGGATGTCAATGGGATCATGTCTGTGAAAAGAATTTCATGGGTGGATCAATGATCCTTGTCCCCGTGGTCAGCGTCTATCGGTCCGGATACTGGTCAATCTGCTGGAGTAAGACAGCCAATCGTCTGCGGCGTCGGCGTGCAGGATCCACAGCGCGTATTGCTTTTCCATGGCAATGTTTTGGAGGGGTAGAAAATAAGCCGGATAGATCAGCAAAGGGATTGTCGTGTCTTCGTAGAAGACGCCCAGCTGGTTGACCGCGGCGGCGAGCATCGCCCAGGAGAGGATATCGGGTTCAATGATGATAATTTTGATGCCGTTTAAAAATGGGGCAAGATTGAATCGGATGTCCGATTGATTCATCAGGAAGAAAGCAAGGGGTCGATTCAAGTAACAAAGACAATAGAGGCGGTATTCTCGCGTGAACCCGGCTTGAGCAAATGCTTTCTTCAGTTTGTCGGATGGTATGTCGATCCCTAAGGCATTCAAGAGCAGCCCTCCCGAAGCCGGTTCGTAGAAGTTTTTCAAAACCGTGAGATCGCGAATCGAACAGTCTCTCATGACCCAGCCTTCCGGCAGTCTTTTCGCTTCGGTTTTGTTAAGAGTCAAAGAAGCGAACCGATCGACTGAACATTTCTTAGGGTCGGCCACATGTTTTGTGAAATGATCAAAAAGACGTTCCACAAGATCCAAATTCGGTCGGTAATACGCCATGAAATGGGTTGTTCCGGCGGAATGCATCCGCTGATAAGGGCCCAAGTATTGAATGACATGTTTCAGGAAGGTTAAAATCTGCAAGCGGCTGTTGATATGGCGTGCCGCGTAATGATGAATCAGCCAGGAGGGTTCATACGCCCGGATCATGGCCACATGGCCGTAAATCCGTCCGTTTCTTTTGTAAAGGATATGCCGTGCGATATCCTGGTGATCGTTGTAGAGCTTTTGAAACGCCTCCTTGAATAAGGTTTTTTGGTCATTATGGATCGGATCAAAACTCTGTTCGCCGATGAATCCGGTTTCAAAAAGAAATTCCCATAAAGATTCCCGATCCACGTCATAGGCGATGCCTGTATGGGCGTCATGGGCGATGCCTAGAATTTGGCTCAACCGGGTGTAATCTTCGAAGGTCATGTCGACTATCGCCAACCCATATTTTACAAGACCGGCTTTGGGGTCCGTTTGGCGATAGACCACCCGGGCGCTGCATTTGATTTTGATGTTGCCTGCATAAACGATGTCGAGTTCGGGAATGAACAAACCGGAAAGCAAAATGTCGTCTTCCAAGGCGTCTTGGATGGCAAACCCTGAAGAAGATATATCGACGATGTCTCTTTCGATATGGCTTTTAAAAAAGGGGTGCGTAAAACGGACGGTGAATAAATTCGATATCTTTTTTCGCGGTGTGCGCAGCTCACGCTTGGGGTGCAGGGGGGACTGCTGGGATATCGGGACGAAAACGAGTTTATTATCGTATGTGTTCAATCGATTATGGATCAGGCGGCACATTCCTGAATAGAGAGAAACGCCTTGGGCAAAGATATTCAAGAGCGCGGGTTTGTGCTCGTCGAACTCACCTGAAGAAACATGATCGCTGATGTCGATGCCCAAACCTCCTGCGCTGAAATCAATCATTTTGCCTGAAGCGACAAAGTCACCCTGAATAATTTTACATTGAATATCCTGGCAGAGATATCTTTTCACTTTCCGGATGGTTTTCACATGACTGGTTTCTGGAAGGTGAATTCTCAAGGTACAGCCCTCGAAACTCAGCGGTTTCACCGAGGAGAGGATGACGGATAAACCATCGTCAATCAGCATATGGGTCAGCGTGTAGGTCTTTAGATTGATAGCCGCGTCTGCAGGATCCAGTTGGCAGATCAACTCGTGTCCTTCGCAGAACTGAGGGTAGGCTCGGATGACAATCTGTGTATTGGTGGCGCGTTGATCTAAGATGAAGAAGACATGACCGTCGTGGAAGTGAATATAATTCAAACGCTGAATCAACTTGTCTAAGCCAAGGGGCTCATCCGATTTTTCAGAAGAGAAAAAAATGCCGGGATGCTGAAACAGCCACGGCGTGAACATGTGAGGCGATGTGTTCGACGCGACCACAGCGCTGGAATTCAGAGCTTCTTCCATTATGGCCTTTGTCATCCTCCGACTGCGCAATCGACGAAAACAGATTGGGGGACCCTGACTCCCGATCCTCCCTAACGAAACGCTTTGTAATTGTCAATCGGAAAAAGGGTTGTAAAACTGAAGCAAAGAGCGTTGTTTTCATCGGGCGCGTCATGAAAATGTTTGACAAATTCGCCGCTTGGTAATAACATCCCGCCACTTTATGAGGAAAAGACAGCGCATCGGGCGCTTTTTCTTTTTCAGGCGGCGCTTGCGCGGGATGGAAGGGGTCTATGGGGATTTCAAGAAAGAAAGCGTTGGATATTATTGGTAATTTCAAAAAATCAGGCGTTTTGGTGGTCGGCGACGTCATGGTTGACCATTTCATCTGGGGAAAAGTTTCCCGCATTTCGCCCGAGGCGCCCGTGCCCGTGGTGGATGTCCAGAAAGACTCCGTGATGCTGGGCGGTTGTGCCAATGTGC
>CAZPTW010000397.1:0-3425 GCA_964589235.1 uncultured Smithella sp.
TTTTGCTTCCACCTGAGGCATGCACATTGAACATATCGACCTTCATGCGGACAGCGGCTTCCGCCGCCCGAGCCACAGTATTGGGAATGTCGTGAAATTTCAAATCCAGAAAGACGCGTCCGCCTTTTTTTTTGATATGTTCGATAATTTTCGGTCCCACAGACGTGAACAATTCCTTGCCCACTTTAAACATACCGACAGATCCGGACAATCGGTCAATCCAAGACAGCGCATCCTGATAATCCGCTGCGTCCAAAGCAAAAATCAATGAATCCGCGGGTCGGCTATTCGAGATATTCTTCATCGCCGATAAACTCTGTGCTGTCCGGAATCGGTTTGAAATCTTCCTGAGATCCCTTCAAATACTCAGGATGGGCGTAAACGACTTTGCCAGCGGCGATTTCTCTGAGCGCCAAAACAATTTCACGATTTTTACTTTCAATCAGCGGTTTGGCCCCTTTGAGCAGTTGGCGGGCTCGTTGAGACGCCAATGCCACAAGACCAAAGCGCGTCTGAGCGACTTTTAACGAATCTTCCACTGTAATTCTTGCCATGGAATAAAAACCTCCTCTTCACCCTTAACAAGATTTGAAAAAACGATCTATTTTACCGTTTAAACGGCTGGTTCTGCACTTTTCAGCTCTATAAATGGCGATCATCTGTTTGATGGCCGTTTCCAGATCTTCATTAAAAATGACATAGTCATACCATAAAACTTCTTTCAATTCACGCTCGGCCTGTTCAAACCGCATTTTTATCGCCTCAGGTGTTTCATGTCCACGCTTTTCCAAACGGTTCAACAGTTCTTTCAGAGATGGAGGCAGAACAAAAACCAAAACGGCGTCAGGAAAACGATTTTTAATGGCTTTTGCGCCGCGCGGTTCGATATCAAGCAGCAAATCTCTTCCCGACGTCAAGATATCGTTCATCGATTGAATGGACGTGCCGTAATAATGGCCATAATTTTCAACCCATTCAACAAATTCGCCCTTTTGGATCCGTGCTTGGAAATCCTGGCGGGAAATGAAATGATAGTCTCTGCCGTCCACCTCGTTGGGACGGGGTTTGCGAGATGTATGGGACACTGAAAACGCCAGCGTCGGACAGGCCGCTAAGGTTTTCCTGCAAATACTACTTTTTCCCGCTCCGGACGGCGCGGAAAGAACGATCATCAATCCTTTATCAATCATATCTCACTCGATGTTCTGCGCCTGCTCTCTCAATTTCCCCAATTCGCTTTTCGCTTCAATGACTTGACGGGCAATTTCCACATCATTGGATTTAGACCCAATGGTATTGAGCTCTCGATTCATTTCCTGAAGCAGAAAATCAATTTTCCGTCCTTCGGCTTCATCGCTTTGCAAAAGCGCCTCAAACTGACTGATATGACTCTGCATCCGGACGATCTCTTCCGTAATGTCGCACCGATCCGCCATAATGGCAATTTCCTGAGCCAGTCGGACCGGATCCACCTCAATCCCCGGTATGAATTCCTTCACTCTATCTGAAAGGCGCTTTTGATACTCTAAAACAACCTGAGGGGCACGCGATTGAATGTTTTTCACCAACTCTCCCAGCAAATCCAGGCGCATTTTCATGTCGGAATACAAGGCGATGCCTTCTTCTTGGCGCATCCCAGCCAAAATCGACAAGGTCTCCACCAGCGCCCTTTCCAGCTCGGCGATCAATGATTCACTGAGTTGGGTTTCCGCCGGCGATGAAAAAATATCCCGAAAACAGATTAAGTTTTTTAACCGAATGGGCTCCTCGATATGAAACGCCTCACGCAACCGGTCCAAGGCATCGAAATAACCTCGCGCGACATCCAGATTCAGATGGATTTTGCCATTGTCCAATCCTTCTCCCTCAATCCGGATTGATACATCAATCCGGCCGCGCTTGAATCTTTCTGAAATCTTTTTCCTGTATTCCATCTCCAGGGGATAAAGTGCCGGGGGAACGCGAAGAGAAATCTCCAAGAACCGATGATTGACGGATTTTGCCTCCACAACGATCTGACGCGCTTCACACAGCGCCTCTACCCTCCCATAACCGGTCATACTCTTAATCATGGCCAAATCCTTTCGGTTTTGATCCGATATTCGGTTGATCTGCTTTTAACTGCAGCAGATATCGTCCCCGGATGGCGCTCAACATGGCGGTTTGCTTTTCATCGGCGTAATCCGGATAAGTCCAAGGCAGAGGACAAAATTTTTTGCCCTGATAAATCAACGTTAAATCTGCATAAATGCCGTCGCGCAAGTAAGGACGATGCGTATAACCTTTACCGGTTGCCAAGATCAAATGGGCTTGCGAAAGATATCCCGGATCAATATTGACGACTCGATGATTTTCTCTGGCTGATTCTTCCTCGATGGCATTCGTCACCAGTTTTATATCCGGCAGCGTCTCGGGACGTATCAGTTTTTCCATGGACAAAAACCGACGGACCAGTTTCGCTCCCATCTCCCGTTTGTAGTAATCCGTATACTCAAACGGAATCTGCGCGCTCACGAAATCCGGTTCCCCATAAATTGAAGAAAGACGTCTGACGGAATCAGAAATCATCGTGCCGGACGACGAAAAAATACTGAAAATCAATTTAACCGGCGATGCCTGAGACGGAATGCTCATAAAACCCCAATCAGCTCATCTTTTGAAACCGTGGAGGTCCCAACTTTGCCCACAACAATCCCCGCCGCATGATTGGCCAACGATGTCGCTTCTTTGAGCGTGGCCTTCGATGCAAGCGCGAGCGCCAAAACACCGATCACGGTGTCACCTGCGCCGGTCACATCATAAACTTCCTTCGCTTGAGCCGGGAAAAACGTATGACTGATGTTCTTCCCCCGTTCAAACAGGCTCATCCCCTCCTCGCCTCTGGTGACCAGGAGGGCCCGAAAATCATACCGCGAAAGCAATTTTTCACCAAGGCTTATGAGATCGTCCCCGTTGACAATCTCCATCCCGGCTGCGCGTTGGGCTTCATGATGATTAGGGGTAATGACATACACGCCCGAGTAGACGGAAAAATCACTCTGTTTCGGATCCACGCACAGAAAGATTTTCGTGCCCTTGGTAATCTCTTTGATCCCTTCAATCAATTCCCGGGACACCACGCCTTTACTGTAATCGGAAATGACTATCGCCCCTATTCGACGGGCCAGGGACTTTACGTAGCGCAGGATCTGATCTCGGATCGAAGGCGGAATCGGTTTTTTGCTTTCATGGTCAAAACGGACCACCTGCTGGCCGTGCGCGACAATACGTGTTTTCAGGGTTGTCGGCCGGCCCTTTTCCACGATAATGCCGGAGGTATCAATTCGCCGCTCTTTCAATTGAGCAACCAGCCCTCTGCCGATCTCATCGGCCCCGATGACGCCTGCAACAAAAACATTCCCGCCCATCGCATAGATTGTATTGAG
>CAZPTW010000398.1:0-3425 GCA_964589235.1 uncultured Smithella sp.
ACACATGGAGATCCCTGGAAATGTTTGCCTTTCTTTCAAGGTCTTGGACAACGTGTTCGATATCAGTCAACTGAATCCCTCATCATGAAATAAACCCAGACTTTTTACTGGAACATTGAGAGCTCTGATATATATGAATGATTCTGGTCTGGATCATGAACCTTATTCTGAACGTTGATCCATTCATTGAGAGAGGAGAGCACATTCAGGTAGTCACTATCGATGGTTGCAAATCTCCAGAACACTATGTCAACGACCGGGACAGAATCCCCGGATAATTTTGAGATATCCCCACAAAATGTTTGAACATCACTGTAATTTTCCATCTGTGCAATTCGGACGAGATGGCGATCTGGTTTGGCAACGGGCAATCCTATGTTTTTGGCAAGATGATAAACCGTTACAGGCCCGATATAATCGAATCGTTGGAGGGTAGTGATAGGGTCGGATTTAATCTTCCGTTTCAATTCATAAAAACCAGTTTTGGCTACTTGATCCGCCGCGTTAAGAATCGCCGATATTTTTTGCTTGTTGTTGAAGATCTTCAGAGCGGAGGATTGGCATTTGTCCCGGTTAAAAATTATCTTCTCAGCAGAAGTCCAATTGAAAAAACAATTTGAAAAGGCGTCAAAACGATTCCGGATGATTGCCTCTTTCATTCCACTTGTTAAAATAACCCAAGCAATCTCTCGCAAAAATGATCTCTCTTCGAGGTCGTCATAAGTTAGATTAGATTGCCATAAAATCTCATTCTGAAATCCTTCATCCATGACAATTGTCTTGGCGAATGCATATTTCAGCATCAGACTATTGTCCATTGATATCCCCGAGAATCTTCTGCCACTCCTCACTATTCGCGCTGGAATCGGCATTTTTCATTCTGTTGGAGATTCGGTAAAGAGTATAACTCATTCTTAACCGCTGAGGAGAGTTTTCCTGTCCGAGATCATCATCGACGTGGAGCGATTGCCCGGTATTATCCTTGATTGGGATTTTTACTTCTACCTTGGCTTGTGCAAAAAAATACTTTAACATCGCCTTGGGCGTTTTGGGGGCATCATCGGGGTAATTCCTGAAAATCTTAATTGCGAGAGATTCGACGTGATACCCGGATAGTTGCTGATCTTCGGGCAACTGAGCAATAATACTCTTCGCAATCTTAACAACAGGCACTACCTTTTGCCCGCAGGATTGATTGACTTCCGTTAATTTGGATGCAAATTTATCCGGTCGGGTCACGTTGGACCAGTTATCCCCTTTTTCTGCTGGGACCCGATATCCATCTCCTTTCTGAAGAGCGGGGAGTAACTGGATTTCGGTGCCATCTGAAAAACGGATGGTAACCGAAAGACTTCCAGTACGAATTTCTTCTACGTTCGCTAATTTTTGCTGCAATTTGGATTTGATATAATTTTTAATTTCATTCGGAGATTTATCGGCTAATTCAGAGTTATTGACGAGTACCAGAACATCCACATCACTCATTCCATCGACGTAGGTATGCTTGCTCACGGAACCGGCGAATTTTAAATCCACCGTTCCATCCTTATCTGCTTCAAGGATTTGTTTGATCTCATTCAGATGTTCCCGGTGACTTTCTGTATCCCTGGCATTATATTCCCCAAGTTTATCGTTGATCATTTCATTCACCGCTGTTTCAAACGCTTCATCCTGGGATTTCTCTCTTATCTCCCGTATCTCCCGTTTGTAATCATCGGGTGTTCTACTATGGAAAACGCCTCCGCCACCGCCCATTACAGGACACCTCCCATCTTCTCATTCAAATCGCTGAATGCTTTTTCGAAGAACGCTGATTTTTTCCCCAATTTTGCATATTCCCCTGTAGATTGGAAATGTTCCAAATCAATTTTTAATCGTCCCAGATAGTTGTAATTCTGGTAAACACTGCGGATCCATACTCCGTCAGAGTTTTCATGAATCCCAAAAATCTCGGGTCCATATGTGTTAATATAATGAGTCGTTCCTTCATCAAAAACAAATCTCAACCATGAAAGTCCATCAAAAATATCGCCCCCGGAGATGTAATACAGGGGAGTCGTTATCGTATCCAAACTGCCAAAAATATGTAATGGGATTTCAATAGAATGTGCTTCCAGTTGTTGCCGTATTTTTGCTATATTGATCATTCGATCGAGAATTGACTTCCCGAGTTCTTTTTCCGTAAATCCTAAAATATCAAAATCATTAATTTTGTCGATATTTTCAAAAAAACTCTTGAAATTAATTCTTCTCGAATCCTTGGATTCAGGTTTGATTAAGAGTTCCTTGATTATGCCAGATTTTGTTCTAAATAATTTTTTGGCATTCTCTATTTGTTTTTCTACAGGGACCCTCTCCGAGGGATGATCATAGCTGATTACAACTGTGGGGATATCATCGTCCCATCGTTGAACTGCTTCCAAGTGTTTCTGCTGGCTCCACTCAAAAGGATCTGGTTTGTAAAGTCCAAATTCGGCCACTTCTTTTTCGATTGCAGATTCGTAGCCCCCACTATCAAAAAAAACCAGTTCTGAAAAGGTAATTTTAGGAAAAGGATTCGTATAATGAAAATCGTAAGCACTCAATAAGAACGGCCCTGTGATTACTTCACTCAATACATCCAAGGTTTTTCGATAATCAATGTTGACGCGGCTGGAGAGAGATGGAACAAGCATCGGTGTAGACCCAACTTCCCCCCATTTATCCGAGTTTAATGTCATCTTTCTAGCTAACATTTAATGCGCTCCGATCAAGACATGAAAGACATTTTCCGCAGGGTTCGTCTCCATTCTCACAACTGTAGGTCAGATGAATCGGAATGCCAAAATCCCGACAATATGATACTATCATTTTCTTATCCCAATCGATGAAGGGGGCGTCAATTTTTATCTGACCATCCGAGAAATCTGTCACAAGAACGTTTGTTTTTTTAAGGAAGTCTTTAGAGCAATCATAATATGGAACCCCGGCATGAATTCCCAATGAGATCAGACCTACAAAATCAGGATTTGAAAGGATCGCAGCCATGATTAAGAAGGCATTCCTGCCTTTAATTTCACCAAGAGGTACTAAGCTTGGATTTTGAACTGTCATTGATTTGATTTCTATTTTATAGAATGCAGCAATTTTTTGGACACTTTCCCATTCTTTTTGTCTTGCTCTCTGGCCATAATCAATAAAAAATCCCTGAACTTCAAATCCCAGATCCTGATAAAATTTGACGCAAGCAGTTGAATCAATTCCCCCACTTGCTAATACCAATGCCTTATTGTTGTTATTGCTCATCACCGACACCGGTATATAAAAAGTATTAAGGAATATAACGTGTTGATGATATTTATAATTTTGCTAAATTTTATTTATTGCCCGGGAGGCCATCAATCCAATGCCCTCCCTGGTTTGATGGCAACTTTCAGCGACCACGC
>CAZPTW010000399.1:0-3423 GCA_964589235.1 uncultured Smithella sp.
TATTCTGGCGATTGTCTGGAGCTTTTTCACCTTTGCCACCGGTAAAGCCCAGGGGTTTGTCTCGCTCATCACCATGCGCGTGGGCGTGGGAATCGGCGAGGCAGGCTTCTCTCCGGGCGGCACCGCGCTCATTTCGGCGTCCTTTCCCGCAGAAATGAGGGGGCAGAAATTAGGCATTTTCAATACCTTCATCACCGTCGGCGTTATTTTAGGGCTTGTTCTCGGCGGCTATCTATCGGCGAATTTCGGCGGATGGAGAACGCCGTTTTACTGTTTTGCCATTCCTGGCATTCTCCTTGGGATCATCGCATTCTTCATGCAGGATTACACGCTGAAAAAAGCCGATGGAACGGGCGAAGTCCATGACTCATTCGGCTCGACGCTAAAACAGCTGTTCGGCATCGCCACGCTCCGATGGCTGTATGCCGGTATGGCCATGTATATCTTGGTCCAGTACGGTGTTATGACATGGTTTCCGGCTCTTCTGATGCGTGCCTTCGAAATGAAGGAAGATAAAGCCGGATTTATCATGGCGGGAGTGACCCTCATCGGCATTTTGGGCCCCATCCTCGGTGGTGTTCTTGCCGATCGGTGGAGCAAGAAAACCGGCGGAGGTCGGATGAAGATGGCCGCCGTCAGTATCGGCATCGCTGTGGTTCTTCTGATGCTGACCCTCCTTTTTACGATCAATTTACAAAATAAACCGCTTTTGATTTTCAGCATGGTGATGATGCCGATCTACAGTATCTTCATCGGAATGGCGACGCCTGCCATTTCCGCCACATCGCAGGACGTGGTGACGGACAAGATGAGAAGCATGGCCTGGGGGACGGCCGTCTTGGTTTCGTTCTTGATTGGCGGCACATTGGGGCCTTTCATTGTCGGAAAAGTCTCGGATCTCGCCGGCGGCGGTTACCAAGGACTGGCGATGGGTTTTTTGATTGCCGGACTTTTTGGACTGATTGGCGCCTGGTGCTGGTTTGTTTCGGCGCGTCATGTCGAAGATGACAAGAAAAAAGCACAAAAAAACATCTGATCCGAAAAAAATCCATGACGGATCTATGGTCCACAACGATAAAAGGGAAAACCCGTGATGAATGATGAAGAGATCAGGCAAGCCGTTGAACGCCCCCACGATTACGCAAGGGGGCTGAAAAAGAACTCGGGGGAAAAAATCGTAGGCTACGTTTGCTCCTACGTGCCGGAAGAGATAATTTTGGCCGCCGGTGCTCATCCGATTAGGCTCTTCGGCGCGAAAGAAAACGTGTCTCGGGCCGATTCCCATCTGCAGGCTTATTGTTGTTCGCTGGTTCGAGGCGTTTTGGAAGAAGGGCTGACCCGTCGTGTCGATTTTTTGGACGGCATGGTCTTCCCGCATACCTGTGATTCCGTCCAACGGCTTTCCGATATCTGGCGTCTGAACATTCCGTTTGGATTCCACCTGGATGTGGTTTTACCCGTCAAACTCAACACGCAAAGCGCGAAAGATTACCTCACCGACGTTTTGCGGACATTTAAACGGGAAATCGGTTGTGCTTTCGAGGTGGAGATTACCGATCGGGCCTTGAATCAGGCGATTGACATCATGAATGGCATCCGGCGGTCGATTCACAGCATGTATGAAATGAACAGCGTCGATCCCAGTCTGCTCACGGGGAGCGAATTGCACACACTGGTTCGCGCGTCGATGATGGTGGACCGAAAGCGATTGGCCCAACGACTTGCGGAAAAAGTCATCGAAATGAAGGCTCAATGCGGTGATGGCCGAAGAAAAAAGCCGTCCAAGCGAATGGTTTTGGCCGGTGGGATCTGCAACCAACCGGATATCTATCGCATGATCGAGGAAGCCGGAGGGGTGGTGGTTTGGGATGATCTGTGTACCGGGTCTCGGTATTTTTCAGAAGTGATCCACGACGGCATCGATCCGGTCGGACGCATTGCCGAGCGCCTTTTGAACCGGGTGGTTTGTCCGGCCAAGCACGCGGATTTGGATACACGGGCAAAACAGATCATCCGCATGGTCAAAGAACATAACGCGCGAGGCGTCATTTATCTGTTGATGAAATTCTGCGATCCCCACGCCTTTGACTATCCGGATATCAAAAAAAGACTCGATGACGCGGGAATTCCCGTGATGGCGATGGAGATCGCTGATCCGCTTCCCCCTGGCGGTCAGTTGAAGACCCGCCTGGACGCTTTTCTGGAGATACTGTGAAAGGACAGAATATGACGGAGGCAACGTTGGAAGAAAAGGAAAAGAAGGAAACATCGGAAAAGAAAATGCGGGACATCATGACCGCTTACTATATCGGCGCCAAGACAGCCCGACAAAACAACAAAAAAGTCGCCTGGATCACCAGCGGCGGTCCGGTGGAGCCGCTCATCGCCATGGATATCGTCCCTGTTTACCCGGAAAACCATGGGGCCATGATCGGGGCCGCCAAAATGGGTGTTGATCTGTGCCAAAAAGCGGAGGCCATGGGGTATGTGAGCGATCTGTGGTCCTACGCCCGCGCCGATATTTCCTGCGCAACGGTCAACGGGGGGCCGATCGGCGGGCTGCCTGAGCCGGATATGTTGATCTGCTGTAATAATATCTGCGGGACCGTGCTAAAGTGGTATGAAATTCAGGCGCGCTATTTTAAGGTGCCCCTGTTTATCTATGACACCCCGGTTGTCCACCGGGAATACACGCCCGAGGCCAAACGCTATGCCGAAAGGCAGATGAAGGAGTATTACGTCTTTCTGGAGACAGTCTGCGGCAAGAAAATGGATCATGATCGAATGGAAGAAGTCGGTCGGATTTCCTACGAGGCATCGATGTTGTGGCGGCAGGTCTTAGACACGTCCGTCCACAAGCCTTCCCCGATGACGGCTTTTGACGCTTTCTTTCATCTAGCGCTGATTGTCACGCTGCGCGGCACGCCGGTGGCGGTTGACTATTATAAAGGGCTGCTGGCCGAAATGCAGGAGAGGGCAAAAGCGGGCGTCGGCGCCGTTCCCAATGAAAAATACCGTCTGCTCTGGGATAATCTTCCCATCTGGTATCGGATGAAGTGGCTCTCCGAACAATTCGCCGAGCATGACGCCTGCCTGGTCGCGGACACTTACACCTCCGCCTGGTGCAGCTCCATGGGTTATATCCGAACCGACGATTTTCTCGGGTCCTCCGCCGAAGCTTACAGCCGTTCGTATCTCAACCTTGGCGTGGACAAGATGGCTGAAATCATAATCGGCATGATCGATCGATACGATGTCGACGGCATCGTCATGCATTCCAACCGCAGCTGCAAGCCATACTCGTTCGGACAATACGACATCGCAAAAATTGTGGAGCGCCGAAGAGGCGTTCCGTCACTCCTGATTGAAGCGGACATGGTCGATGAACGAAGTTTCTCGGAGGCGCAGACCAAAACCAGGATT